>CAZJTS010000095.1:0-7624 GCA_964548975.1 uncultured Fastidiosipila sp. | reverse complement strand
GTGACCGCGGCCGGAGCCGACTTCATCAAGACTTCGACCGGTTTTGGCAGTGCCGGCGCTTCGCTCGAAGATATCAGACTCTTCCGCGAGCACATCGGCACAGAGGTCCGAATCAAGGCTGCCGGCGGTATCCGCACAAAAGAAGAGATGGAAGCCTTTCTGGAGGCCGGTGCTGAACGTATCGGTGCCAGTGCTGCGGTGAAAATCGCCCGCTTAGAAAGCGTTAGCTCAGATTATTGAGTCAAGCGCAAGGATTAGCGCTATAATATGACATGTATGCAGTAGTTATCGCACTGTCCTGCTGAACGTGAAAATCGCCCGGGCAGGTAAAGCGGTATAAAATATAGGAGGTATGAAATGAAAAAGAAGTTAGTTAGCATGCTGATGGCTGCGGTCTTGCTTGTCGGCGGACTCGCCGCTTGCGGCACCACAAACACCACCACTACAGCCGGTACCACAGCCGGTACCACCGCGGCTCCGACGACGGCCGCTCCGACGACGGCCGCTCCGACCACCACCGCGGCTCCGACAACGGCAGCTCCGACCACTTCAGGCGGTGAAGGACTCTTTGAACTTGCGCTGATCACCGACGTCGGCACGATCGATGACAAGTCTTTTAACCAAGGTTCATGGGAAGGTCTCGTCAAGTACGCCGAAGAGAAGAACATCACGCACAAGTACTACAAGCCTACTGAGAAATCCGACGCGGCTTATATGACTTCGATCGACCTGGCAGTAGAAGGCGGCGCTAAAGTCATCGTCTGCCCGGGTTTCCTCTTCGAAGTAGCTGTGTTTGAGAAGCAGGCCGAACATCCGGACGTCAAGTTTGTCTTGATCGATGGCGCTCCTCATAACGAAGACTACAGCGAATACCGCACGGATGCGAACGTCCACGGTATTCTCTATCGTGAAGACGAGTCTGGCTTCCTCGCCGGCTACGCAGCCGTACACGACGGTTATCGCAAGCTTGGCTTCATGGGCGGCATGGCAGTACCTGCCGTTATCCGTTTCGGCTACGGCTTTGTCCAAGGCGCTGAATACGCAGCTGAGGAACTCGGCCTCGCAGCTGGTGATGTCACTGTGAACTATCATTATGTCGGTGACTTTATTCCTTCTCCTGAGACACAGACTAAGGCAGCCAGCTGGTACAACGAAGGTGTAGAAGTCATCTTCGCGGCAGCCGGCGGCGCAGGCAACTCTGTCATGAAGGCAGCGGAAGCAGCCGGGGCGAAAATGATCGGCGTCGACGTCGACCAGTCTTTTGAATCCGCGACTGTCATCACCTCTGCCGTCAAGAATCTACAGAAATCTGTTTATGAGACGGTAGCTTCTCATTACGACGGCACTTGGGTCGGCGGCGTTGTTGACAACCTGGGTGTAGTCCAGGACATGGTCCTCCTGCCGATGGAGACGTCGAAATTCGAGACCTTCACACAGGAGCAGTATGACGCGATTTATGCTAAGCTGGTAGCAAGCGAAATCGAACTCGTGAATGACCAGGGCGCAGCTACGATCGCTGACTTGGCACCGCAACTCGAGATTGTGAAAGTAACTGAGATCAAGTAAGAGGTCCTGTCAGACCTCACGGGAATCAGCATTCATGGCGAGACCGTGCGGCCCTGCGGGGCTGCGCGGTCTCGTATTATGCAGGAGGTAATTATGTCTACACCACACAACGCCGCACAGAAGGGCGATATCGCGAAGAAGGTCCTGATGCCGGGTGATCCGCTGCGGGCCAAGTTTATTGCCGAGACCTATCTGGAGAATGTTAAGCAGTTCAATACGGTCCGCGGCATGCTGGGCTATACCGGCTTCTATAAGGGCCGCGAAGTGTCTGTTATGGGCAGCGGCATGGGGATTCCGTCTATCGGAATTTACAGCTACGAGCTTTACAACTTCTATGACGTGGATGAGATTATTCGCGTGGGTTCCGCCGGTGCTTTCCCGGATGATGTGAACGTCAAGGATATCGTCATCGGCATGGGTGCCTGCACGAATTCAAGCTTCGCGGATCAGTTTAATTTGCCGGGTACTTTCGCCCCGATCGCGGATTTCGGCCTCTTGCGCCGGGCGGTTTTGGCCGCAGAAGCCCGCGGCAGCAATGTCAAGGTGGGCAATGTGCTGTCCTCCGATGTCTTCTATCACGACGATCCGACCTTCAATGACCGCTGGCGCCGCATGCATGTGCTATGTGTGGAGATGGAAGCCGCGGCCTTGTACATGAACGCAATTCGCGCAGGTAAGAAGGCATTGGCGATTCTGACCATCTCGGATCATCTGTACAAGAAGGAAGAACTGAGCGCTGAAGAGCGTCAAGTGGGCTTTGGCGAAATGATCGAAATCGCCCTCGAGATCTGAGAGGACCCTGTATGAACCTGCTTAACGCAGACAATATTAGCAAGAGCTTTGCTGACCGCACCATACTGGAGGCGGTCAGTTTTACGATAGAGTCTGGAGATAAGATCGGCGTGATCGGCGTCAACGGCACCGGCAAGTCCACGCTGCTGCGCATTGTCGCAGGTCTGGAGACTTCGGACGCGGGCACCATCACGACGGCCAAAGGCCTGCGACTGGAGTATCTGCCCCAGGAGCCGCGCTTCAACGACGAAATGACCGTCCTTGAAGCCGTGCTGCACGGAAGTTCGGCGCTTCAGCGGCTGGTTCGCGACTACGCTGCGGCGGAAGCCCGCCTGCATTCCGACCCGCAGGATACAAGTGCGCAAAAACGCTTCTTTGACCTCAGCCGCCAGATGGATGAAGGCGGTGCCTGGAGTCTTGAAGCCGAGGCCAAGACCATGCTTACCCGCCTGGGTATCCGTGACTTTGACCGCCGGGCCGCCCTGCTCTCTGGCGGTCAGCAGAAGCGCGTAGCCCTGGCCGGAGCTCTGATGAACCCTGCTGATCTCCTCCTGCTCGACGAACCTACGAACCACCTGGACCCCGCCGCCGTTGAGTGGCTTGAGCAGTATCTCAAGAATTTCAAGGGTGCTTTGCTCATGGTGACCCACGACCGCTACTTCCTGGAACGGGTCACGAATGTGATGTTTGAGATCGAGCAGACACAGCTCTACGTGTACGAGGCGAATTACGAGCGCTGGCTTGAGCTCAAGGCGGAGCGTGAAGAGCGCGAGCAGGCAGGCTGGGCGAAGCACCAGAATGTGCTGCGCCGGGAGCTGGCCTGGATGCGTCAGGGGGCCAAAGCCCGCAGTACGAAACAGCAGGCCCGCATTCAGCGTTTCGAAGAGCTACAGTCTAGATCCGGCCCGGCGGAACAGGCGAGACTAAGCATCGAGGCAATGTCCCAGCGCTTGGGCCGGAAGACCCTCGAGCTTCGGCAGGTTGCGAAGAGCTGGGGTAAGCTCGACCTTTTCAAGGACTTCTCCTATGTCCTGGCCCGCGATGAGCGCCTGGGCCTGATTGGTCCTAATGGCTCTGGCAAAACGACTCTGCTGAATATTTTCGCAGGCTCAATCGAGCCGGACAGCGGCGAGAGGGAAGTGGGCAGTACCGTGAAGATCGGCTATTTCCGCCAGGAGAATGAGCCGGTCGATGATTCTATGCGTGTCATGGAGTACATCATGGATACGGCCGAGAGTGTGCAGACGGCGAAGGGAGACCTCTCTGCCTCGCAGATGCTCGAGCTCTTCCTGTTCCCGCCCAGCCAGCAATGGAACCCGATTGCTAAGCTATCGGGCGGTGAGAAGCGCAGGCTCTATCTCCTCAAGGTCCTGATGGAACAGCCCAATATCTTGCTCTTCGATGAGCCGACGAACGACCTCGACATCATGACACTCTCCATTCTCGAAAACTATCTGGAAGACTTTCCGGGGGCTGTGATTGTTGTCTCCCATGACCGCTACTTTTTGGACAGAGTGGTGCAGGAGATTCTGGCCTTTGGCCCCGACGGAGAAATCCGCGAGTTCCACGGGGATTTCCAGGCCTACCTGACCCAGATGCAGGAGGGATCGATTGTGACAGATCAGGCGTCGCGGCCAAAGAGCGAAGCTGATACCCAAGCCCAGCCTGCTAAACGCAAAGCGGACAAGCTGCGTCTGACGATGCAGGAAATGCGCGACCTTGAGACGATTGACGAACGTGTTGCCGGACTAGAAGCCCAACTGGCTGAGATCGATCTGCAGATTGAAGCAGCGGCCACCGATTACCTGCGGCTGGGAGAGCTGGGTGACGAGCAAAGTGCTCTACAGAAGGAACTTGAGGAAGCAACCGAACGCTGGCTGTACTTGCAGGAAAAAAGCGAGGCCATTGATCAGCAAAAGAACCAGGGCGAGTAGAGAGCCGATTTCTTATATTTTCGTTAACAAGCATTGATCTATTGACTGCCTTATCTGTACTGGTATACTTAGTACAGATGGGCAGCCTTTTGTCCATCGACGCTGGGGCAAAGCTAGGCTTGAGCCGGCGCAAGCAAATCGTACTGAGAGGAGAGAGACATGTTCACGATCAATACCCAGGACAAGAGTCCTATCTACCTGCAGATCATGGAACAGCTGGTGCTCTTTATCTCCACCGGTGTGATGGACGCAGGCGAGAAGCTGCCGTCCATTCGCGAGCTGGCTTCCGAATTGGGTATAAACCCCAACACGGTTGCCCGGGCCTACGCCGAGCTGGAGCAGAGGGGTGTCATCGAGACGATACCCAAGAAGGGCGCTTTTGTCACAAGCGCATCCTTGCGCGATGAAGTCGAGGCCGGCGCGAAGCAGGAGTTTGGCGACTGGATTTCGAAGTACAGCCGTTTAGGCGTTGACCATGACAAACTTAAAAATATCACAGAGGAGGCGTTTGACCATGCTGAGCATACGCGACTTAAGCAAGAGCTTTGACAATTATCAAGTTTTGAAGTCTCTGAATTGGGATATTCCCGACGGCCAGATTCTGGGCTTGATTGGCAGCAATGGCGCGGGTAAATCGACCATGTTGCGCTGCATCAGCGGCGTCTACGAATATGAGACCGGCAGTATCATCCTGGATGGTCATGAGATCTCGGCCAAACGCGACCAGATGTTTTTTATCTCCGACGAGCCATTCTACGTGAGTCGTTTTACCACGAAAGAGATGAAGAATTTTTACCGCAGTTTCTATGCGGATTTTGATGAAATCGACTACAACCGCTTGCTGGGACTGTTTCACTTCGATGAGAAGAAGCCGATCCATATGCTGTCCAAAGGTCTCAAGCGTCAGTGCGCGATCATTCTCGCACTCAGCTGTCAGCCCAGGCTGCTGCTCATGGACGAATCCTTCGACGGACTCGACCCCATGATGCGTTTGACCCTGAAGCGTGAGCTGATCAAACGAGTGCAGGAAGACGGTATCAGCGTTGTGATTTCTTCGCACAATATCCGAGAACTCGAAGATATTTGCGATGGCATGGCCTTGCTCGAGGATCATGGGATCGTCTTTACCCAGA
Source organism: uncultured Fastidiosipila sp. (assembly GCA_964548975.1). Taxonomy (GTDB): domain Bacteria; phylum Bacillota; class Clostridia; order Saccharofermentanales; family Fastidiosipilaceae; genus JAAYZH01. The sequence goes on along the minus strand of CAZJTS010000095.1, from coordinate 2,199 downwards.
CCTTAGAAGAGCTCAATAGTAATTATCACAAAATCCAGCTTGGTTACAAAGAAGCTCCGGATCCGGCGATCTTTGCAGCCATCCCGCTGCTCCATCTGGATGTCAGCAACAAGATCGTCACGGCAGTCTATCGCGGCGACGAGGCGAAACCGCTCCTGGACGCCACCGAGCCTATCCTGACGAACCCTCTGCCGCTCTCAATGGAAGAGATTTTTGTACTAGAAATGGAGGCCAAGCAAGATGAACAAAACTAAGCCATACTTCTGGCATCTGCTGCGCCAGTACCGGGCCTACGTAATGCTCTACGCCATCGCCTATCTGGTGGTCTATCCGGTCGCGCTCTACCTGCAGCGCCTGCAGGACGCCGCTTACGGCTATTCGTACAGTCCCTATGATAGTTATGCCCTGAATTTAGCACCGTTAACGGTGACTACGATTATCGTGGCTGCCATCACACCCTTTATCGTCTTGCGCTTTCTGTACAGTAAGCCGACTATGGATACCTATTTTTCTATCCCGATCAGCCGGACCAAGTTATTTCTTAAACACTTCGTCTTCGGCTGGCTGATGATCCTGGTTCCGCTCCTGGTGAGCCACTTGCTGGGTTATCTGATTCACTTGAATGTTGTCACCCAGCAAGTAAGTCAGGCCGCTCCCTACACACTGCCGGTCTTCCTCGGCCAGGCAGCGCTGCTGGCAGCGGGATCTCTGATTCTCCTCATGCCTTCGACCTTGGCAATCTTGTTCACGACGAATCTGTTCAACGGTATGCTTTACGCAGCCGTGCTGCACTTCCTTCCCCTGGCGATTCGAGTGGTGTGGAACCTTTTTGCGCGCAACTTCATTGGTTTCACAAAGATCTCATCGGCCGCCTTTTCGGAGGAACTGCCCTGGATTGAATTCCACGAGGTTTACGTACGAGCTTTTGCGGATCACAAGGAAATTTCGTTTGTCTTGCCTCTCCTGATCTGGTTCGTGATCGCGATCGGCCTCGTGGCGATCAGCATGCGTCTGTTCAATGACCACCGGGTGGACCGAACCGATTCTGCCTATATGGTCAAAGGCTTCTATCCCGTGATTATCTCGCTTTTCGGTGGCCTGCTGCTGATCGGCGTCATGGGTTCCAATAACGAGATCAGTTACTATTCACCCGAGGTCTTCAGCCGGACCAGCTTCATCATGACCTTCTTGCTGGGATTCATTGTCTACTTCATCGTACAGATTATTCGCAACCATGGGGTGCCAAAGCTGTTCCGCACGATTTTGGCCTACGTCCTGATCTTCGCGGTTTCACTCGGTCTTACCTGGCTGATGACGGGCGTCGTCCGTGAAACACGCAGCCGCCAGATGGTCGATGCAGCGCAAGTGGAACGAATTGAAGTCCTTTCGGCAGCGCCAGACTATACGAACTACGACGAAGACGCTACGCCAATTTACTTCGAACCGTATGGTTATGTCACGCAATTTAAGTCTGTGGAGCTCACCGAATCCCAAGACATCGCTGAGCTGCAGCGGATTCAACAACGGCTAATTGATTTCTGGCTGGCCAAGCCGGGCGAAAGTTCGGAATACAATCACTGGGAGTACCCCGCAGTCCGCTTCGTCTATTACAAAGCAGATGAACAGATATTGCAGGCCAGACTCTACAGGGTCAATGACCCCGCCATTCGCGCAGACCTCGAGAAGCTTCTCGGCTTTGAACTGCTCCAGTATGAAGAGAAGTCCTACGATGAAAAATTCGCAGAGACGGAGCCCTCAGCTCCCTAAAGGTCATCACAAGTATTTAGTTTTGTGTAAGAAGGGGAGAGGGCCTGGAGTCCTCTCTCTTCTTATTTGACGGCAGCATAGAGGTTTCAGCCCTTTACAAAGAGAGTCATCTGATAGATGATTTATTTATCAGATCATGCGAGAGGAGACAGAACTATGCCGGAGGTACGGCAACGCCAGAAGAGTCTGGGCTTGAGCTTCGCCGGCGGCGGCGTGCGGGCACTGGGGCAATACGCAGTATTTGAAGAACTAGAGAAGCAGGGAATCAAAGTCAATGCGGTAAGCGGTACATCCATGGGCGCTTTCTTGGCAGCGGGTGTAGCCCTTGGCCTCAACGCCGAAGAATTGCACAAGCTCACTGTGGACATTGATCAAGCCATTCACGAGAGCGGGCTTTTTCGCAGCCGGGCTATCATGCATATCTTTACGTTG
>CAZJTS010000094.1:0-7643 GCA_964548975.1 uncultured Fastidiosipila sp. | reverse complement strand
ATGACACAGCAACGAATATTCGCGAAATCATCAATGGTGTCGAACGAGGTGAGCTGATGCTGGTCGAACAGGTGCATTGGGAGCAGAAGAACCAGCAGATAACGGCTGCCGTCCATACCGTGCTGCGAGAGGCGGGCATTAAGGTATCACTGAAAGGCTATCACTATCTGGCAAGACTCCTGTCCGTCATGATCGATCAGAATCTGGTGACCGCTGATAAGGTGCTCAATACAGAGGTCGCGGCCTCCTTCTCAACGGGCAGTAGACAAATGGATCGGGTGATAGCGTATTGCCTGCGTCAGGCGGGGATCAGGCAGAGTAAAAGTGAGGCAATAGCTCAGCTTCGCAGGCAGGCCATACTCCTGCTGAATCGTACGGGCGATATAGAAAAAGCTGCTCCTATGCGGAACAGCCTTCTACAATCTGAAACTGAAAAGGATTAGTTAACCGTTGACGCGAGTCTTGAGACCTTTACCGGCTTTGAAGACAGGAGCCTTGGAAGCAGGAATCTGGATCTCTTCCTTGGTAGCAGGATTGCGGCCGGTTCTTGCTTTGCGCTCACGTACTTCGAATGTACCGAAGCCAACCAGAACGACCTTCTCGTCTTTCTCGAGAGCGTCAGTGATGGTGTCGATGACAGCATTGACAGCAGCATCCGCTTGTTTCTTGTTAAGTTCAGCAGACTGTGCGACTGCCTCGATTAATTCATTTTTAGTCATAGGTTCCTCCTAGAAGTTAATTCTTATTAATTATGGATTTCAAAGATATCTCTGTCAATAGAATGCCCAGAAATCAGCCTTCTTTGTCATCTGATTGAAATATTCAGGGCCTATTTTGCCCAGATTAAGAAAAGAATGTTACAAAGCATTCCGCTACGATTCTCCGCTCTGACACATAGTGTGAGATTTGTGTCGGTGCCTCAGCGTTTCCGCCCGGGGCCGTTAATCCATTATGTTATTATGACACTTGATGATTCTTACTTGAGGTAGCAATGAATGACGAGTGAAAACCAAGCATATAGAATTGAGCACGACTCAGTAGGTGAACTGCCGGTACCGGCTCACGTATATTACGGAGTGCAGAGCCTCAGGGCTTCCATGAACTTCCCGATCAGTAAACATCCCATGCATCCGGTGCTTATCGAGAACTTAGCTCGTGTAAAAAAGGCCTGCGCCAGAGCGAACATGTTCACCGGAGAACTGAGCCCGGAAATCGGTCGAGCGATCGTTGCCGCCTGTGATGAAATTCTGAACGGTCAACTTCACAGTGAATTCATCGTTGATGCCATACAAGGCGGAGCGGGAACCTCGGCCAACATGAATGCCAATGAGGTCATCGCCAATCGCGCGATCGAAATCCTCGGCGGTGAAAAAGGCGATTACAGTATTGTCCATCCCAATGACCATGTGAATCGCAGTCAATCGACCAATGATGTTTTCCCGACCGCAGGTCGCCTGGCAACCCTTGAACTCCTGATTTCCCTGATCGAGGCGCTCCAGCATCTGATCAATGTGCAGGAACGGAAAGCTCTGGAGTTTCATAAGATTTTCAAAATCGGCCGTACAGAAATGCAAGATGCTGTGCCCATGCGTGTCGGTCAGGCCTTCAGTGCAGTTGCTTCGGCACTGCGTCGTGACATTGCCAAGATACGTGAAGCGGAGCATTCACTCTATTCCGTCAATCTCGGCGGAACGGCGATCGGCACAGGGATCAATGCCAGTCAGGAGTATCGGGCCAGGGTAGTCCCTGAACTCTCACAGGTCTGTGGCGTAGAATTGGAACTTGCCGAAAACCTGATCGATGCCACCCAGAACCTCGATGACTTCATCGATGTATCCGCCGCCGTCAAAGGCTGTGCGGTGACCCTGAATAAGTGGGCCAACGACCTGAGACTACTGTCCAGCGGACCGGCGACCGGCTTTAACGAAATGAATCTTCCTCCGGTCCAGAACGGCTCGTCGATCATGCCCGGCAAAATCAATCCGGTGATTCCCGAAGCCGTGAATCAGGTGGCCTTTAACGTCATCGGCAACGATCTGACGGTGACCATGGCCGCTGCTAACGGGCAGCTGGAGCTCAATGCCTTTGAGCCGGTCCTCTTCTACAAACTCTTTGAATCGCTGGATACCATGACAAATATCATCAGCATCTTCGCAGATCACTGTATCGCCGATATCGAGATCAATGTGGGGCATGTCTATGACCAACTCGAAAGCAGCACCTACCTCGCTACGGTGATCTCGCCCGTCTTGGGTTACGACATAAGCTCGGATTTGGCCAAAGAAGCACTCGAAACGAAGGTGCCGATGCGCACACTAATCCTGGAACGCGGCTTGATGACCTCAGAAGAGCTGTCTGAGCTGAGTGACCTGGATAAACTCTGCTGATCTAATGACTGCTGTGTTTGCTGTAGCGAGCCCCTTCTTTGGCCGCGCGGCGGTACTCACTGGCGCTCATAGAGGTCTCGCGCTTGAAACTTTGGCCAAAGTAGGAGAGTGAAGAGAAGCCGCACATCTCGGAGATCTGCGAAACAGAGAAATCGGAGTTGCTCAGGAGATTCTGGGCCTCGCGCATCCGGATAGATATGAGGTATTGGATCGGCGGCATGCCGTACTCTTTGGTGAAGCGGTGGGCCAGATGGAACTTGTTCACATGAAGCCGGTCGGCCATCGTGTCGAGGCTGAGTTCCGTGTGATAGTTTTTTTCTATATACGCTTTGAGCGAGGCACAGGTTGCTGAAATATCCTCAGTCTTTGTGAACTGTAGATCGATATTATTCTCACGCATAATTGTGATCATGATTTGTTCGTAGAGTGCCTGACAATAATCCATATAGTGCGGGCGTTCACTGCGGGCTTCCTGACCCATCATCTGCATCAGAGGTAGAATAGCTGACTGTTCATGTAGCTTCAGGAATCCGTACTGATTGTTCTTCAGCGTGGAGGCGAAGGTGGTGTCGAAGGCAATCGAATTAATGCCCATGACGATGTAGGAGAGGGGATTGTCACCGTCGCTGGTCTCGGTATGGGGGCAATGGGCGTTGATGAGAAGCAGATCACCCTTCGTGACCGGAATCAGCTCATTATTCAGCATGAAATTGCCGTTACCGCTTCTGACGTAGAAGAGCTCAGCGAAGTGATGTGAATGCGTATAGCTCTGCCAGTCACTCTCATACTCAGCTTCCGTGAGGTAGAGGAGCTGACCCATGGGCCGATAGATAGACAGATGGCTTTCGTCTTCGAAGACAAAACGTATATGACTCATACCCGGATCCTTTCTCTGAAGCTTGTTGCTTAAATTATAGCGCAGTTTTCATTAATAGCAAGAAAGCTAAAACTCCTGACAATATAAACATAAAGCGAATAGCCCTGAGCTCGTATAATCTAGATAAACACAGACAGATGAGGGGATATGTATGGATCAGGTACAGGGATCTGACACAGTTCACAAGCAGAATACGGAAGATTTGACGATCACGAAGGGTTTCGTGACGATCCCCACAGATGTGGATATCGTCCCTGAAACACTTGAGATCATGCGGCTCTGGGGCGCGGACGCAATTCGTGACTGTGATGGCACGGAACTGCCGGATGACTTGAAGAAATTCGGTGCGAAAATCTACTCCACTTACTATACAACGCGTAAGGATAATGCCTGGGCCAAAGCCAACCCTGACGAAATCCAGCAAATGTATGTGAGCACGAAGTTCCATACCGCTACGGAAGATCAGCTGACAATCACTCTGATGGAGGGTATCCATCCGGATCTGCTCCAGGTCAACGAAAGAGACGATCAGAAGCGCTGGTGGGAAGTCATGGATCGCAGTACGGGTGAGCCCGTGTCGACTGAGGACTGGTCCTACGCTGACGGTGCTGTGACAATCTCTAATGTCACATCTTTTCATGATTATTCTGTAAGTTTCCTAGCCTACATTATCTGGGACCCGGTCCACATGTATAACGCTGTGACGAATGATTGGAAGGACTTCGAGCATCAGATTACCTTTGATGTCAGACAGCCGAAGACACGTGCGTGGTCGCTGGAAAGACTGAGAACATATCTCGAAGAAAATCCGGATATCAACGTTATTCGTTTTACAACCTTCTTCCATCAGTTTACCTTAGTGTTCGATGAACTGGCCCGCCAGAAGTATGTCGACTGGTATGGGTACTCGGCTTCGGTTTCACCCTATATTCTCGAGCAATTCGAGGCGGAAGTCGGCTATAAGTTTCGGCCGGAATTCATCATAGATGAAGGCTATTATGTCGGCTCCTCCAGAGTCCCGACCAAGGAATTCCTGGACTTCCAGCAGTTCCAGATGCGCGAGGTCGCTAAACTGGCCAAAGAATTCGTTGACATCTGTCACGAGTATAAGAAGGAAGCCATGATGTTCCTCGGAGACCATTGGATCGGCACAGAACCGTTCGGGCCTCATTTCGCAGACATCGGTCTGGATGCTCTGGTCGGTTCGGTCGGTAATGCGTCTACGCTGCGTCTCATTACCGATGTTGAAGGTGTCAGTTATCGCGAAGGCCGTTTCCTGCCGTATTTCTTCCCGGATACTTTCCATCCCGGCGGGGACCCTTTAGCTGAGGCAAAAACCAACTGGGTCACGGCGAGACGTGCCTTGTTGAGACATCCTTTGGACCGCATCGGCTACGGTGGCTATCTGAAGCTGGCGTTGGATTTCCCCGATTTCATTGATTACATAACTCAAGTTACAGATGAATTCCGCATGCTGAAGACCAGAGGCGGCAAGCCCTACTCCTATAAGAAGGTTGCAGTCCTCAGTACTCAAGCCGCTTTGCGTCGCTGGGGCTTACATATGGTCCATCACGCGCTGTACTATAAGCAAAACTACAGCTACGCCGGCGTGATCGAGTTCCTAGCCGGTGCTCCTTACGATGTAGAATTCATTGACTTCGATCAGGTGATCAATGATCCGGAAATCCTCCAAGGTATCGACGTGATTATCAATGTCGGTGACCGGGATACTGCCCACTCAGGGGCAGAGGTGTGGGAGAACCCGGCTTTGGCCGCGCATCTGAAACGTTTCGTCTGGGAAGGTGGCGGCTTCATCGGTGTAGGCGAACCGACCGGTCATCCCTATCAGGGGCGTGTCTTCCAAATGGCGGATGTGATGGGCGTCGACTTCGAGATGGGCTACAGCATCGGCCGCGATAAGTATAATCGGGAAGTTCAGGAGCACTTCATCACTGAAGAATCTGATGAGATTAACTTTGGTGAAGAGAAGCCATATATCTATGCGCTGGAGGGGAGTACAGTACTCCGCGCCTCCAGAGGAGCGGTACAGCTGGCGGCGAATGAATATGGTGAAGGCCGCGGTGTGTATATCAGCGGATTGCCCTTCGACTTCAAGAATGCCAGGCTGCTTCATAGAGCGATCCTCTGGGCGAGCGGTGCGGAAGATCTGCTCAAAACCTGGTATTCCGAGAACCCCTATGTCGATGTCCATGCGTATAAGGACAGCTACTGCATAGTCAACAATACCGGTGAGTCCCAGGAAACTGTCGTTTATGACGGTGGGGGAGAGGCTCAGGACCTGGCTTTGGCCGCAGGTGAGATCTTATGGTTTAGAGTGAACAAGAATTCATGATAAAGCCGCAAGATTAAAAGATAATTCGCTGACGAACGCTAGTATACTAGCTATAAAATGACGATCAATTCAGACAGTTATTAGTTAATCAGTCAGAAAAATGTAGCGTGAACGCTAGAATCATTTCATGGAGGAATCTAAATGAAAAAAGCACTACTAAGCTTGCTCGTCGTCCTCGGCATCACACTGACAGCGTGTGGCCCTGGCACGCCGACCACACAGGCTCCGGCAAACACGGACGCGCCTGCCCAGACCACAGTAGCGGGTGAAGACCCTACCGATGCGCCGGCGAAACCACCGAAGCAGGTGAGACCACCGAAGCCGGCGAACCCACCGACGCCCCCGGTGAGCAGAGAGAACTGAAAGTTGATCTCTTCTCCGGCGGTAACCCCCAAGCCGCTCTCGACGCACTGATCGCTGCGTTCGAAGCTGCCAACACTGACATCAAAGTTGTCAAGAGATATGAGAAGGAACTCGATCAGATCCTGACCCGCGATAACGCAATGGGTGAGTACTCTGACGTTGTTTACTTCAACCTGGGTCAGCCTTCGGGTTACACCGAATCTCAGCTGAACACCGGTGAAGTGCTCGAGATTACGGATGTCTTCGAGAACATCAAAGACACGATGGATCCTGCTTTTGCCAGCACTTCCGTCAGCGACTATTTCGGTGACGGTAAGCAGTATCTGCTGCCCATCAAGTACACACCAACCGGCTTCTTCTACAACACTGAACTGATCGGTGAAGGCAAGAAGTACGATCTGCCTACCACCTGGGATGAGATGTGGGAACTGGGCGAGCAGGCCAAAGCTGACGGCATCGCGCTCTTCACCTATCCTGTCAAAGGCTACTTCGACACCACCATGCAAGGTCTCCTCGACATGGCCGGCGGTACAGAATTCCTGTCCAAAGCTCTGAAGTATGAAGAGAACACATGGGAATCTGAAGAAGGCAAAACTGTCCTCGACACTATTGCTAAACTCGTTGACCCTGCGAACGGCTACCTCTTCGCAGACACTGTTGCTAATGCTAATGCTAAAGACGGTTTCAAGATCAACCAGCAGGCTGTCATCGACGGCAAAGCGCTCTTCATGCCCAACGGCGACTGGATCGTTTCCGAGATGGCTGAAACCACACCTGAAGAAGGCTTCCACTGGGGCCTGATCGCTCTCCCGGCTCTGACCGCCGGTGGCGACCGTGTTGCCGTGTCCTTCACAGAGCAGGCTTGGATTCCTAAGCAGGCTCAGAACCCTGAAGATGCTAAGAAGTTCCTTGAGTTCATCTACTCCGAGGAAGGCAGCAAAGCCATGATCGAGAACGGTTTCGTTGTGCCTGTTGAAGGCGTCAGCGCTCAGCTCGAAGATCAGTATCAGAAAGAGTTCTTCTCTGTCTATGAGCAGGAAGGTGTAAGAGCTTCGATCGGCGCATTCGCTCCGTACGACACAGCTTCTCTCCCTGACCTGGATTTCAAAGCTGTTCTCTTCGGTCCTATCGATGAGATCGCTACCGGCAGCAAGACTGTTGAGCAGTGGCAGACCGAAGCTATCGAGCTTTGGAACACTGTTCGCGAGCATCCTGCACAGTAAGTAAGTTCTATTACGTAAGACGGCCGAGGCAACTTGGCCGTCTTACTACACTTTTGGCCGATTAGGAGGCTTTTATGAATCGAAAAAAGGGCAGAAGCCTCTTTCTTTTCTTATGTTTAGCACCTGCGACACTCATGGTACTTGCGCTGATCATTTACCCAACGATACAGGTGTTCATTACTTCAACGTTGAATAAGACTACTTTCGTCTCTCAAGGTGAGTACGTGGGTATCCGGAATTTCGAAATACTGTTTAAGGACAATAATTTCATTATTTCGATTCAGAACACCATTCTCTATGTTGTGCTGGTCACGCTCCTCACTCTCATGATCGCTGTACTATTCGCTGCCTTGATGATGCGGGCAAAATTCAAATACAAAAGCCTCTTCCGCGTGATCTTTTACATACCGAATATTCTTTCTATGGTTGTTATCGCCGGT
>CAZJTS010000093.1:0-7646 GCA_964548975.1 uncultured Fastidiosipila sp. | reverse complement strand
AGTTACAAGACCACGAGTTGGGGGCCTGAGGAGGCAGACCGGCTTTTGGCCAAAGCCGGGCACAGCTGGATCAACGAAACTGAAACTTTAACTTAAAGAAAGGGGCTATCTCTCTGAGACAGCCCCTTCAATTATTAATTCAGCCAGAAAAAATGTAATAATAAGAAAACAATCGAGAAGAGCAACACTGTGACGCCGCCGAAAAGCAGAAATGCCTTCATGACCCCGCGGTTAATCGCTTTCTTCTCGGCCAGGGTCAGCTCGATCTGGTCATCATCTATCTCGATCGGCCGGCCGAGCTCATCCAGAGGCGCCGGTTTTTTGCGCCTCGAACCTACAAGCTTCGAGGTGATTGACTCAGGCATGCCGTCGACCGACATATCAGCGATTACACGCCCGTCATCCACGAATTCCTCTCGCCGCCGGGGCTTAGGGGAGTCTTTTTTCATCGCGAGCCTGTTTCTTTACGCCTTAGTATCGGCGTTTTGCGGATACAGGTGGCAAGCGACTTTGTGGCTCGGCTCATACTCGTTGAACTGAGGCACTTCCTTCGCACAGACATCCATAGCATAGGCACAGCGGGTGCGGAACTTACAGCCGGAAGGCGGATTGACCGGGCTGGGGATATCCCCTTCCAGGATTACGCGATCCATTTTGAGATCCGGATCCGCCACAGGTACAGCTGAGAGCAGCGCCTGAGTATAAGGATGCATGGGCTTCTGGAAGATCTGCTTCTGTGTACCCATTTCAACCATAGAACCTAAGTACATCACCCCGATGGTGTCGGAGATATATTCAACGACGGAAAGGTCGTGCGAGATGAAGAGGTAGCTGTAGCCGAATTCATCCTGAAGGTCCTGGAGCAGATTGATGATCTGCGCCTGAATCGACACGTCGAGCGCCGAAACCGGCTCATCACAGATAATCAGGTCGGGTTTCAGGGCAACGGCTCTGGCGATGCAGATACGCTGTCTTTGGCCACCCGAAAACTCATGAGGGTAACGGGATGCATATTGATAAGGCAGGCCGCAGGCATTCATGATCTTCGCAATGTACTGATCATATTCGGCTTTCGGGACGATATTGTGCTCTCTTACCGCTTCACCGATAATTTCGCCGACAGGCATACGCGGTGAAAGACTGGAGTACGGATCCTGGAAGATCATCTGCATTTTGGGACGCAGCTTCAGAAGGTCTTTATGAGGGAGCTCAGCCAGGTTTTGGCCTTGGAAAAAGACTTCGCCGCCGGTAACCGAGTACAGGCGCAGAATTGTTCTACCTGCTGTGGTCTTGCCGCAGCCGGACTCACCGACCAGACCCATGGTGGTACCGCGGGGAATGGCAAAGGAGATGTCATCCACCGCCTTGACATACTTTCTTTCAGTACCTTTCATACCGGCAGGGAAATACTTCTTGAGATTATTTACTACGAGGATATTATCCTGTTGAGTTGTATTTTCCATGTTTATTCCTATCTACTTCTGTGCAGATTCCGAGGTATCTGCTGTCAGATCGACTTTACCGTGCGGGATACTTCTGGCCAATTGCGCTTCCTGACCGCTTGCGATAGATATTGGCAAGCTGGGTTTCTTAAGACCCTTATCCGCAAAACGCTCGTCATAAAGGAAGCAGGCTGCTGTGTGATCCTCCGAGAAGGTATAGTTCGGCGGATACTCTTCTTCGCAGATACCGAAGGAGAAATCACAGCGATTACAGAAGTAACAGTGATCCGGCAGGTTAACCGGGCTAGGTACCTGTCCGGGAATCGAGTAGAGTCTCTCGTTCATACTGCTTAAGCTGGGTTTTGAGCGCATCAGGCCGACGGTGTAAGGATGTTTCGGGCTCTTGAAGATCTCTCTCACAGTCCCCTGCTCAATAACCTTACCCGCATACATCACCACCACGTAATCCGCCATTTCAGCGATAACGCCCAAGTCATGCGTGATCAGCATGATGGAGCCGTTCAAACGATCTTTAACAGAACGTAGGAGGTCTAGGATCTGAGCCTGGATGGTCACGTCGAGGGCCGTTGTCGGCTCATCGGCGATGATCAGACGAGGGTCACAGATCAGCGCCATTGCGATCATGACACGCTGTCTCATACCACCGGAAAGCTCGTGGGGGAAGTTCCTGTAGATTTTCTCTGCATCCGCAATACCGACCAGGTCCAATATCTCGATAGCGCGCGCCTTGAGCTGAGCCGCCGAGTATTCAGGCTTATAGAGAGCCAGTGCTTCATCGAGCTGTTCACCGATACGGAAAACTGGGTTCAAACTCGTCATCGGCTCCTGGAAAATCATGGCAATTTCCTGGCCGCGAATACGACGCATTTCCTCCATAGGCATATTGGCGATGTTGTAGGTCTTACCGTCTGAAGCTTTATAGCGAATCTCTCCGCTGACAACCTGGCCGGTAGGCCCCTGTACGAGACGCATCAGTGACAGACTGGTCACCGACTTGCCGCAGCCGGATTCGCCGACGATACCGACGACTTTACCGCTCGGAACATTGAAGCTGACGCCGTTAACCGCCTTAGTCACACCTACATCGGTATAGAAGTATGTGTGTAGATCGTCAAACTCGACGACGTTATCCCGACCTTTCATATTGGTCAGGTATTCGGACTCATCTACATTTTTGCGTTTTTTATAGGTCTCAAATTGCTTGATGACCTTGCGATTTTCTTTCGCAATCGCACGCTCTTCCGCAATAGTCAGGTACTGGTATTCGCCCTTGGTACCGTCCAGCTTGCGTTCGTTCTTTCTATCTTTAGCCATTAAAGGACTCCTTACTAACGTTTCATGCGTGGGTCGAAGGCGTCACGTAAGCCGTCGCCAACGAAACTGAAACCCAGCACAGTGACGACGATCAGGACACCGGCAGGCACCCACATGTTCGGATAATTAGCCAGAATCTCCTGCCCGCGAGATGGATCTGCCAGGGCGATCATAGAACCCCAAGCGGCTCTCGGGAATGGTACACCGAGGCCCAGATAGGACAGTGTGGATTCATATAGAATAATGCCGCCCAGACCTAGTGAAGCGGTCACAATGAGCTGTGGTATCGTGTTGGGAATCAAATGCTTCAGAATTTTCCGCGAGGTACGTATACCTGTGGTTTCGGCAGCCAGCATAAACTCCTGTTCACGCAAGGTAAGAATCTGACCACGGACAAGTCTGGCGGTCCCGGTCCAGCCGAGTAAAGTCAAAAGACCCATAAGCCAGTATATGCGGTGTCCGGCAGGTATCCATTCTATCTTGGAGAGTGTTGCTGCTAGGATCAGCGTGATTGGAAGTCCAGGCAGACAGGCGAATGTGTCGACCACTCGCATGATGAGCTGGTCCACCCAGCCGCCGAAGTAGCCTGCGACCCCTCCAAGCAATGTCCCGATAATCAACTGAATGAAGATAACCATAAACGAGATCGTCAGTGAGATTCTTCCGCCGTACATGAGACGGGTGAAGATATCGAAGCCTTGTGTATCCGTCCCGAGCCAGTGATCACTGGAAATTGGCGCTCTGAACTGTACCTCAGTTTCGGACTTATCGTAATACAGGTAGTCATTACCGTCCGCCCCTTCGAATTCCGCTGTAGTTAGAAGCCCTGAGGTTCTGGGCAGTCTAAACACCTGTACTTCTCCGTAACCCCAAGTCGCATCAATGATGAGTGGTCCTACAAAAGAAAACAGGAAAACAATGACCAACATCACCAAACCCAGTATCGAGAGCTTACTGCGAAAGAAACGCTTAGCAACCATTCGGCCGGGTGAGATAGCCCTCACCTGTGTTGTCTGAGCGGCATGGAGATGTTCTTCTGCCTCGGTACGCGCAGCACTGCCTTGCATGCCGGTTTGTTCAAGTGCTATCGGATCCACCTCAGGTCCGGACAGATCCGGAGGAGTATCTTCGAGATTGATGATCGTGTCATTGATTCGGTCGGTTATGTGACCGAAACTCTGCAGGTGATCATCGATTTTGCCGGTATCATCGATCCGGTTGTCATTATTATCGTTCATTTTTTCTTCTCCTCCTTACTTCGATATTTTGACTCGAGGGTCAACGACCATATACATCAAGTCAGAGATTAAATAACCTACAACCGTCAATATGGCTAGATACATGTTATAACCCATAACAAAAGGAATATCACCCTGACGTGTTGCACGGAGCGCCATATAACCGATACCGGGGATCGCGAAAACGGATTCCGTGATCATTGCGCCGCTGAAGAGTCCGGGAAGGCTCCCCGAAAGCGTAGTGACCAAGGGAATAAGTGTGTTCCGAAATGCATGCTTATTAATAACGGTAGACTCAGACAGGCCTTTTGCTCTGGCTGTACGGATGTAATCAGAATTCATAACTTCCAGCATGTTGGTTCTGGTATAGCGCATCAGACCACCGATACTAAGCAGTGTTAATACGGAAATAGGCAAAATCAGATGTTTGGCCATGTCCATAAGCTTTGCGAAACTGAAACCCGCAGGGAAGATTATCGTCGCTGAGGTTAACCCTTGTAGAGGTAATAAACCTAAGCGTATGCTAAAGACATTCATTAACAATGCCGCAAGGAAGAACGAAGGTAATGCCGTGGCTGCCATAGCGAATACCGAGACTGAATAGTCGTATCCGCTATACTGATTCACTGCCGCTTTAATACCCATGGGTATCGCAATAGCGATCTGGAGTATATAAGCGATGAGAGAAATCGTGAAGGAAGTCCAGACATATTGCTGAATCACCTGTACAACCGGACGACCGAAGAGGAAAGAGAAGCCCAGGTCGCCTCTAACCGCACTAGAGGCCCAGCCAATGTATCCTCTGATTATACCGGGTAGGCTTTTATCAGCTAATCCGTAGAGCTCTTTTAGACGTTGTACCTCATCAAGGGTCATGCTTCCGGACTGAACGGCTGCTGCCGTGTGATTGTCGATATAGTCCGCAGGCATGAGCATTGCAAGAAGGTAAATCAGAAAAGAAGCACCGATTAAGATGATAACTGCTAAACCAATTCTTTTAAGTATGTATTTTCCCATTTGAGGGGTCCCACCTAATCATAAACTAAGTGCGGGGCTCGGTTACCCAAGCCCTGCACTTGTGAACGTTAATTCTTATTGTTCTACTGTTCGTTTAGTTGAGCTCAACATTCCAAATGAAGGCGATTGGGCTCTGGAAAGGCGTTACATCGTCACCGCTAAACATTGTATCGGCTTTGATGACTTCCTGGTTGTAAGCGAACATGTTCTTGCGCTGATAGGTAGGTACCTCAACAGCAAGTCCTGTAGACAGCTCCAGCGCTCTGTGGTAGATCGGCTTACGCTCCTCAGTGTCGAGGGACGTACGACCGGCAGTGATCAGCTCATTGAGCTCAGTCAGCATTGCCTTAGTCTCTTCATCACCATTCTGGAACAGATAGTAGAGACCGCTTCTGGCCGCAGATGTACCTTGGTTCTCATTAGGATCAGAATACCAGATCTGGAACATGTCAGGATCAACACCACCGCTACCCCAGGCTGCTGCCCAGATCTGAATACCGGAATCATATGCGGTAGACAGTTTGGAGAGGAGGTTCTGGTCGACTTCAATTTCAGTCACAACACCGATGGACTCAAGGACCTTCTGTGTGTCAAGGAAGATGACGCCTGCAGGATGGCTTTCGGATGCGGAAGGCAGAGTCATCTTAATGTTGACCTGCTGTCCGGCATTGGCATGACCTTCAGGATAGCTCATCGTATTGGCAGCTTCGTCATAGACGTAGCCCGCTTCAATGAAGAGGTTCTTGGAGGTTTCACCTGTACCGTCGTAAGGATAGAGGGCTTCCGGATTGTCAGGATATGCCCACTGAACCTTGGTCATTGTACGATAGTTGACGCTACCCAATTCGCCATAGAAGTCATCAACAGCAAGCTGAGGATTCATAGCATGAGCAATCGCCTGACGTACTTTGAGTTCAGGGATCAGCTGACCCTGGATACCGATGTAGCCATAGCCGTCGTTGTCGACGAGAATGTAGTCGAGTTTCGCGTAGTCACCTTCACCGGTTGAAATGGTGTTTACGACTTCCTGCGAAGCGCTCGGGTTAGCATAGTGTACTGTGTTTGTGCGCAGGGAGTCCATTTCGGAACCACCGGCAACTTCCTGATAACGAACGGTCTGGATCTTCGGAGAACCCATGAGGAAAGAATCGTTCGCTGTATAGGTTACAACGTTATTCTCATAGGACTGGAAGACGTAAGGACCGGCACCAACAGGTTTCTCGTTCTTGGTCTTCAGATGATCCATGTATTCTTGATTTCTGATAGCGACGCCGTTCTCATTAACTTCACCGCTGTAGCCATCATTGTAGTAATGTTCCGGAGAAACGGTCACACCAAGTTTGAAGATCGCAGTAGGATCAACACCGTTGATGCGTACTTCAAGCGCTTCACGCTCAACACCGTCATCGCCGGTTACAGTGGTCTTGGTGATACCTTCGATGCTTTCAACACCGCCGGATACAGCACCTTCGTTTTCGAAGAACATCTGATCGATATAGTCTTCGACCATCATCTCACCGGACGCTTCATAGTTGATACCGTCGTCTGGAGACAGGTTCCAACCGTAGGCTGCCGTCAGATTCTGCCAGAAAGTTTCAGCAGTGATCTCGTCGGATTCGACATTGTAGCTTGTGTCGGTACCGTCAACGAAAGTTGTAGCGTCGGTCATTTCACCGAAGCCCCAGAGTTTCATAGCATAGGCAACTTTGAGGTTGTCATTCTCAGAGATCTGAGCATAAGTCAGGTCTTCAGAGAAATTTGCTTGAACATACTCGTCAGTTACAACGCTAGGAGTATTGTGAATGTAGTTTACGATATCCTGAGCGAACATCTTACCAGCTTCAGGCAGGTATGCCCAATAGGCGGCCTGGCTCTCAGCAGCGGCACCTGTAGCTTCACCGAAGACAGGATCTGCAGAGCCTTCACCGGAAATACCGGCTTCCTTGATCGCATTAACAGTTTCAATCATCTCTGAAGAAGTCTGGAGACGATATTCTCTCATGCCGGCAATATTCATAGTATAGAACGTAGAAATGCCATCATAGAAAGGATCAGAGTAAACGTACATACTGAAAATGACGTCATCAATGGTAATGGGTTCACCGTCACTGAAGGTGAGACCGTTCTTGAGAACGAAAGTATAGAGAGACTCAGTACTGTCATCGTTAACTTCCTGAGAGAAGTCATAAGCAAGACTGGGATACTCTACACCGGCATTAGGGGTGCCGTCTTTGTCATAATACAGCAACCCAAGGCTGGTCATGCTGATAACATCGTTGTCATAAGCGGAGGTATAGAAGAACGGGCTGAACTTGGAGTCCAGGGTTCCGGTCTGCAGTACCAGAGGTGTGGTGGCGTTATTGCCGGTACGGGGGGTTTCCGTAGCATCATAACGGTCAGCGGGGAGGTCAGCTGTGACTTCGCCGGAATCAGGTCCTTCAGTTTCTGAAGGATCCGAAGGATCTTCGGATTCTGATGGCTCAGTTGGCTCCTCTGTTTCTGACGGATCAACGGGCTCTTCGGTCTCCGAAGGCTCTGTCGGTTCGTCTGTTTCGGCAGGCTCTGTAGGCGCATCGGTGTCATCCGGTGCATCTGTTCCGTCTGCCGGCGCTTC
>CAZJTS010000092.1:0-7670 GCA_964548975.1 uncultured Fastidiosipila sp. | reverse complement strand
TTTGCGCTGGTCGATCCTTTCAATAAGATCAGTATTTTCTATGCGCAACATATTCTGGGCTACTCCGATGTCTACACGAAGGTCCATCCGAAAATCAGGGATCTGGCGTACGAGGCTATGGGTTTATGATCTGTGTGCTGGGCAATTTCGTCGTGGATCTGACCGGCCGATCCGCGCATCTTCCCGTGGCGGGGGAGACCGTGATCGGGTCATTTTTCAAGATGGGTCCGGGCGGCAAAGGCGCGAATCAGGCGGTGGCGGCGAAGCGCGCCGGCGCTGATGTGACCCTGATTACCCGAATCGGGCAGGATGTGTTCGGCGAGTTCGCGAAGGAAAATTTCCGCAAGGAAGGGCTCGATTCCGAGTTGATTTTCGAGGATCCTTCTACAGAGACCGGCGCCGCCCTGATCATGGTGGATGATGAAAGCCAGAACAAGATCCTTGTGGTGCCGGGCGCCTGCGCGGGGTTCACGCAGGAGGAGCTTGACCGGGCGGAGGCCGCGATTGCCAAGGCTTCCTACTTTCTGACCCAGCTGGAGACGAACCTCCTGGCCATCGAACAGGGTATCACGATGGCGCATGAGCACGGGGTGCCTGTAGTGCTCAATACCGCCCCGATTCAGGAAATTCCGGCCGGGCTTTTGGCCAAAGTCACGCTCGTCACCCCGAACGAAATTGAGGCGGAAATCCTCACGGGCGTCAAAGTGGATACGCTGGAAGACTGCCATCGGGCAGCCGACTGGTTCTTCGATCAGGGGGTACGGCAGGTGGTGATTACGCTGGGAGGTCGGGGTGTCTATGCCAACGACGGGACCGATTCGTTGCTGCTGCCGGTCCATCCGGTAAAAGCGGTGGACACAACCGGAGCGGGGGATGCTTTCAATGGGGCGATGGTGGCAGCTCTGGCGGAGGGACGGCCGTTCTTCGAGGCGATCAGGTTTGCCAATGTGGCGGCCGGACTTGCGGTGACGCGTTTCGGTACTGCGCCGGCGATGGCGTATCGGGAGGAAATCCTGGAAGCGTTCTCGTGAATGTGCCTAAGGGCTTGGCGGCAGTTTTGGCCAAAACGGACAAAATGCTAAATGAAGTCAAGTTAATCGTGGCTCCGGAATAAGTTAATCCATTCGAGATCGCCTGGAGCTGTTATGCTTAAGTTCCACTAAATTTAAGGAGTGTAACGATGAGCAAGGTTTATCATGTCAGCAAATCAGGCAACGATCAGCAGAGCGGGGCGGAGGATTCGCCGTTCCTGACCATCAATCATGCTGCGCAGGTGGCACTGCCGGGCGACAGCGTCGTCGTGCACGAGGGCGAGTATCGAGAACTCGTGGATCCGCAGTACGGCGGCCTCAGCAACAAGCGCCGGATTACGTATCAGGCAGCGGAAGGCGAGAAAGTCGTCATCAAGGGCTCCGAAGAAGTGAAGGGCTGGACCGAGATCAAAGACGGGGTCTGGTCGGTTGAGATTGAGAACGCGTTTTTTGGTCGCTTCAACCCATATGTTGAAAAAGTCACCGGCGACTGGCTGATCTATAAACACGACGTGCGCCATCTGGGTGATGTCTACCTCAATGGCAAGTCCTTCTATGAAGTCGAAAGCTATGACGAGCTCTTCGATCCTGAGGAGCGAACCGAGGTTTACGATCACTGGACGAAAGAAATGAGTCCCATCGCTGATCCGGAGCAGACGACCTATGTCTGGTTTTGCGAGGTAGGCGAGACAACGAAAATTTACGGGAATTTCCAGGGCGCCGATCCGAACGAGGAGCTGGTGGAGATCAATGTTCGGCGGAGTGTGTTCTATCCGAGTCGGACGGGCTGTAACTATATTACAGTGCGGGGCTTTGAGATGGCGCATGCCGCGAGTCCCTGGACACCGCCGACCGCGGATCAGCCGGGCCTGATCGGCCCAAACTGGAGCAAAGGCTGGATTATCGAGGATAACATCATCCACGATGCCAAGTGCTCGGCTGTGTCGCTGGGCAAGGAATACAGCACCGGCCACAATCACCGGACGTTGCGTGGTGACAAACCCGGCTTTATCTATCAGCAGGAATCTGTTTTTGCGGCGCTGAACCACGGTTGGTCTCGTGAGAATATCGGTTCTCATGTCGTGCGGCGCAATGTCATCTACGACTGCGGCCAAAACGGCATCGTCGGCCACCTCGGCAGTGCGTTCTGCGAGATTTATGATAACCACATCTACAATATTGCTTTGAGGCGGGAGTTCTACGGGCACGAGATTGCGGGCATTAAGCTGCATGCCGCGATTGATACCAGAATCACACACAATCGGATCCACGACTGTTCGCTCGGGATCTGGCTTGACTGGCAAGCGCAGGGTACTCAGGTGAATCGGAATCTGCTTTACCGGAATAACCGCGACATCTTTATTGAGGTCACTCACGGCCCGCATCTGGTGAATCACAATGTGTTCGCATCTCGCCATTCGTTGGTGAATCACGCGCAGGGTGGGGCCTATGTGAATAACCTATTCGCCGGCGGTTTCGAGCTCAAGAAGATTTTGGATCGTATGACACCTTACCATCTGCCGCACAGTACAGTAGTGCGCGGGTATACTGCGATCTATGGTGGCGATGAGCGTTTCTATCAGAATATTTTCTTCAGCGCGCATGAGACTGAGCAAGCCGGGACTGCCTTTTATGAGGGTTACCCGGAATCTTTGGAAGATTTCATGGCGGAGGTCGAGTCGCGGGCGCCCGGTGACCATAATATTTTTGCTGAGGTTTCTCAGCCGCTCTACACATCTGCGAACTATTATTTGAAGGGTGCTGAGGCAGCGTCGTCTGATAAGACGAGTTATGTAGCCCAGGACTTCGACCCGGCATTCTCAGTGGTCGAAGAAGGGGATGAAGTCTATCTGGAAATCACTTTGCCGGAGGCTTCGGTGGAGACACAGGTCTATGAGACTGCTACGCTCCCGAGAGTGCGAATTGTCGATCAGGAATACGAGTATCCGAACGGCGAGGACGTCAGGCTGGATGAGGATTATTTCGGTGAAGTTTCTGATGAAAGTTTCGTTGGTCCGATCCGCGGTCTGAAGGTAGGGGAGAATCGGGTGAAGGTGTGGTAGACAGCCCTCTCTTCCTCATCGATTTCCCCGACCCCAGTGTCATCTGCGTCGACGGTGTCTACTACATGACCACCACATCGATGTATTTCATGCCCGGGATTCCGATCTTGCGCTCGGTGAATCTCAAGGACTGGAGTATTGTCACTTTTGTGTATGACACCTTCGACGACGGGGATGCTCACAACCTACGCAACGGCCGGAACATCTACGCCCAAGGGTCCTGGGCGACTTCACTGCGCTTCGCCTACGACCATTTCTATGTTTGCTTCAACAGCAACGATCAGCAAAAAACCTACATCTACAGGACCCGCGACATAACGTCCCGGAACTGGGATCGCGTGGTCCTGGACGGCTCGCATCACGACCCCAGCCTGCTCTTCGACGACGACGGTCATACCTACATCGTCTACGGCGGCGGGACCATTTATATTAAGGAACTGCGCCAGGACGCGATGGGCTTCCTGCCCTCGAGCCGGGAAGAAGTCTTCCTCGAAACCCCTCCGGTCCTCGGCCTCAACTGCGAAGGCTCACACCTCTTTCACATCAACGACTACTATTATCTCTTCCTGATCCAATGGCCAAAGACCGGCTCCGGCCGCAGAATCCAATGGTGCTACCGCTCCTCAGAACTGAGGGGCCCGTACACCGGGAAAGTCATCCTGGACGACGACCTCGGCTATTACAATCAAGGCGTTGCGCAAGGCGGGGTCTTCCAAGGACCCGATGATCAGTGGTACGCTATGCTCTTTCAGGACCGCTTTGCTCTCGGGCGTTGCCCCGTCCTTTACCCGCTACAGTGGGAAGAGGACTGGCCGGTACTGGGCCAGGCCGGTGGAATCGATGCAGTAGATGTCGATCTGCCGCCGCTGATTTCTTCGGATGATTTTCTTTGGCCAAAGTCCAGCCTACCCTATCACTGGCAGTGGAATCACAACCCGGACCTATCTCGGGTTGAGGTAGGCAATGGTCGTTTGCGTTTGCAAAATGGCGCGCCGACGACCTTCATGCAAAGTAGGAATATGCTGACCCAACGGACGTCGGGTCCGCGCTGTTCCTTTACTGTGCGCTTAGAGATAAACCAAATGCTCGAAGGCGACTGCGCGGGGCTGGCTGCTTTGCAGTATTGTTTCGGCATAGTAGGCGTGAAGATTGAGGACTGTGTACCTCTCATTTATCTGCTGGTCGGTGAGGGAGACACTGAGGTTGAGCTGTTTTCAGCGCCGCTTGAGCAAGATTATGTGTACTTACGTGTCGAATTTGACTCCGCGACTGATCTCGGCCGAGCGCACTTCGCCTATTCTCCTGATGGTGTGGACTACATTGCTATCGGGGATGGCTTGAATCTGAGTTTCAGCCTCAAACACTTTACCGGCTACCGCGCTGCTTTGGTCAGCTATGGGACGAAGCAGGCGGGAGGGGTAGCCGGCTTCAGGGAGTTTCGGTATGAAGGCTGATCTGCAGACCCGTCATTAGTTTTTAGAACTCAAGCCCTACCAGCCCCAACAACTCCTCGATATCCAGGAAATTCGGGACAATCACATCGGCGCCGGCTGCGACGAGACGCTCGTATTTGGCCGGTTCGATGCGGTCGCCGTTGACTTCATCAGTGGCCGCGCCGATAGTGAGTGCGCCGGCTTCGTAGCCGAGGGCGATCTCCACTTTGCCGTCGCCGACGATGAGGAGTTCTGCAGGGTCGAGGTCCTTCAGCAATTCGTTTAGGACGTGTTTTTTGGCATCGTCAAAGGCCCTGGACGGAGCCCCCTTGATCGCGACCGTGTAAGGCGCGAGGCCGAGAATGGTGGCTTCGTTCACCACATCGTCATGATCGGTGCCGCTGGCGACGTAGATCTGGACACCGAGTTTGTGGAGTTTTTGGCAGTATTCGAGGCTGCCTGGAATGCGATATTGAGCGGCCGTTTCTGCGCTGGTCTGTGCTTTGGCGATGCGCTCGTTGACCATGCGGATCAGGGCGTCGTTGTAGGCGTCCTTGTACCACCATAGGTCGCGGTCGGCTGCGGCCGGGTTTTGGCCGGCGAGTTGGACACGCTCGTGAAGCCAAGCCATCTGGTAGGCCGTCTGGATGCCGGTGGAGTCGTGAATGTACCGGTCGATTACCACTTCGAGCTCGGGCGGGTAGGGAGCATTGGGCCAAATCTCGGTGAGCATGAGCTCACGCATGATGACTTCCCAGTTGGCACGGAGCGTCGAAATTGTGCCATCGAAATCGAAGATGGCGGTCGTGATTTTGCGGTTTTGGGTGGCTTCGGGGTGCAGAATAATCATAGTCAGTGCTCGTTTCTCAGTTTTTTCAGCATGGCTGTGTGGGTGGCGACGCCGGTGGTGCCGATGGCTTTGATGGTCACGGCGGAGGCGAGGTTCGCGAATTGGACGGCGGTTCGGGCGGAGGCGCCGGTGGCGGTTGCGGCGGTGAAAGCGGCCAGGAAAGTGTCACCTGCGCCCACGAAATCCAGGGGCGGCTCGACCGGGAAGGCTTCAGCCAGGAAAGTTTCGGTGTCGGAGGTGTAGAACGCTCCCTTGGCGCCGAGGGTCAGGAGGAGGGGCTTCGCGCTTTGCTGGCGGATGGTGGCGGCGGTTTTGGCCGGATCGGTCAGAGTTGGTTCGCCGGTGAGGGCGGCGGCTTCGACTTCGTTCGGTTTGAGAATGACGTTGTTATAGAGCTGACCCTTGTCGCGGCTGTCGACGATGACGGTTAGGCTGCGGCCGAGCTCGGAAATCTTGTCGCGAATGGGATCCGTGATGCAGCCGTAGGCGAGCTGGTCGGACACAGCGAGGACGTCGACATCGAGCTCGTCAAGGGTGGCGAGCAGTGCGGCTTCGGCCTCGGTGGGGAGGGGCTGGTAGTTTGCGAAATCGAGCCGCGGATCCTCGTAGCTGACATCAGAAATGCCGTGCCGGATCGGCTTGCAGTAGGCCGGCGTGACCATGTCAGTGACCTCAACGATTTGTTGGGTCGCCATTTGCCGGGCGTCCAGGAGTTCTCTGAGGATTTGGCCGCGCCAGTCTTTGGCCAAAACCGAGAGTATGGAGAGCGCCTCGACACCGAGGGACCTCAGGTTCGCGGCGACGTTGGCTGCACCGCCGAGGGAAAAGCGCTCCTCGGTGATGGGGAGCGGGTGGTGCGGGGTCTCGCGCGAAAGCTCGCTCCGGGTCATGTCGGCGTGCCAGTAGACATCGAGGCAGAGGTCGCCGATAAGGGCGATTTTGCATTGCGGGATCTTCCGGACTATGGTCTCGAATTCAGTTTGTGCGAAATCTGTATGGCTGTACGTTTTCATGCCTGCGCCCTCAAAAGGTGGTAGAGGTTCGGCAGGGTCACCTGGTGGTAGCCGTAGATGTAAAGGCCGGTGCCGCCGAGGCTGACGGGGCGGTTGATGACGTTTTTGCGGGGGCGATAATAATACTCGTATTTGTCGTCGCCGATGGGCGCGCGGTAGTCCCCGAGCGGAATGATGTCGAAATTCGCGGTTGTAATGTGGGAGATGGTGTGGCCCTGATTGCGGCCGATGGACAGGGCTTTTAGGAACACTTCGGGGCCTGTGACCGCCGAGCCGACATTCAGGAAAACGCCTTTTTCCAGTTGGCTGACGCTGTGACAGAAAATAGCGAAGTCAATCCCGCTCGCCCCGCCCAGACTGGCAAAATCCGCCGCCGGGTGCTGATGAATAATGTCGGTGCCGATCGAAATGTGATAGGTCGCCGGGATCCCGAGTTTGTAGGCGTTGTAGACCACGCATTGTTTCTGGTGCGGGAAACGGTCCGGGCGAGCTTCGATGTAATTCGCGAGGGCCTGCCCGTAGCCGAAATCCTCGCGGTAGCCGTCGTTGATCGCTTCATTCATCCAGGTGCCGGTCTGCTCCCACATGCCGAAACTGCCGTCCTCGATAGCGGTCGGCACATGCTCGGACGTGCCGCCGAGGAACGCGAGCTCGAAATCGTGTATGCTCCCCGCGCCATTCGATGCGAGGTGGGTGATGTAGCCTTCTTCCATGAGCGCGAGCAGGATTTTCGACAGGCCGCTTTTGATGACGTGGGCCCCGATGAACATGATGATGGGGGCGCCGGCGGCTTTGGCCTCGTGCATCTTCTCGGCCAAAACCCGGAGCTCCTCGCTCTCAAACGGCGGCGGTGCGGCCTCGGGGTCGATCAAGGTGTCGATGCGGACGAGGTTATGGCGGTCCCAAACATCATCGGTGCGCGTTCGGGTGAAGTACAGGCGCGGTGGTTTAGGGTGGTTCATGGATTAGGTCTCCTTTTGGGATTGGTTTTTCGAGTCGAGGCCGAGGCTAAGGTCACCTCGGAAAACATATTGGGTAACAATGGCGATCGTGCTGACGCGTGAGAGTGTGCTTTTGAAGTGGGACTGGCGAACTTTAACTTGCTTGTATTTACGAGCCAGAAGGCGCTTATTGATCAGTTGTTCGAGGATGTCTTCCAGGGTGGTGCGATCGTCCGCGCCGTCGTATTCGATGACGATCAGGTCGATGTCGAGCAGGTTGATGATGTTGATGAGGGCGGTGCTGACGTAGTCGGCGAACTTGAGGAGGATCGCACGGGC
>CAZJTS010000091.1:0-7688 GCA_964548975.1 uncultured Fastidiosipila sp. | reverse complement strand
GTACGGTGGTGTGGGAGGTCTCCCGGTCAAATAATGACCGGGATCCTACCCGATTAAAATATGCCAAGCCAGACCAGGCCGGACCAGAATCACGTCGACACTGTCAGCATCTTACTTATTTATTGGCCATCTTCACCGTCCTGCATATTACGCAGGTGAAGGTAGACAGTATTCTTGGAAATGCCCAGATATTCAGCCACTTTGATAACGGCATTCTTCAAACTGAAAATCTCTTTGTGCTGAAGCTCGACGATTATTTCTTTGTTTTTGTTCGCCGTCGATATCGAAGGGTCATTCATGACTTTGGCCTTGGCAGCCTCACAGGAAGACAAGATTAGCTGATCTGGATTGCTCGAGAAGGTCTCGCTGACCTCTTTGTTGTTGCCGTTGATCTTGAAGATTCCATCCAGGAAGGAGTGCAGCGGAATATCCATATAAAAGTTCATACAGAGCAAGCCGATGATGCGTTCGTTCTCCCCGGTTATCGGCAGCGTTGCCGAGCGAATGGGGACACCGTTCTTGTTGTGGTTGAAGTAGATCATATTTTTCTTAGCGTCGCTGCTACGACGAATTTCTGCCAGCATTTCGAGTGCCATATCTGTGATGGGAGCACCTTCTTTGCGGCCGGTATAGTGGCCGTTGATAACCTTAATAGCCGAATGATCATAGTCTTCCAGACTATGCAAAACCATTTCATAACCTGGGCCAAAATACTCTGACATGCCATCCATAATCGACTTATAAGAGTTGATGATCAAATGATCGACGGGAGAGAATTTGTTCGTAATCACTGAGGTCCTACCTTCCTGGAGTCTGCCGTTTCACGAAGCTGTGAGGAGCAGGCATAAGTTCATAGTGAATTATTGGCTGAACCTGTTTGTATGGTGGTCAAGCACAGCCACTAAAATATTTTAACATTTTCAGTGTAGTTTGTTTAGTGGAAAATAAAGAAGATTTTGGATATAAGCAGCGATCAGGTCGGATCTTGTGACCTGAAAGGAGTGTGGGCTGTTATTGGCCCCTTTGTGGAGGTGCTGCACATTTTTGCGAATCCCGCAGTTCTGGTGAAAAAGTCGCTTGTCCGGCCTCGACGTTCCGATTTGCCTGAGATCTATTCTCTCGTACCCTTGATCTGGACAAAAATTGCGAAAGTGTGTGCCCGGGGCTTGGAATATCGAAAATTTTGTCCACCGGACCCCCAGAACCCCAGAACCCCCAGAACTCCCAGAACCCCGGAACCCCTCAATCCACCAGCGACTCCCCTCAGTCCACCGTAATCCGCAGCACCACAGGGAAGTCACCGTCCATCACATCACCTGCCTGCACATGCAAGCCAAGGTGATCCCGATGCCAGGAAGGCGAGGGCTGGCCAAGAATATCTACGGCCCGAATGATGCCGTGGAAGACCGGCAAGCGCGATGCGTCCTGCTCCGCCAGACTTGTGATGGTGACATGTCCGGATGGGGGCCATTGCATCACTGTGGCATAGAGGTGCGAGCCGCGGGTTGTAAAGCGGATATCTTCTGACGTGTAGATGGTATCTTCCCCATCCGTGAACTGCCCCTCGGTAGTTTGCGTCGGACCTTCCCCGGATATGCGCCACACGGCCGTTCCGTAGATTGCTTCGCCATTCACAGCCAGCCACTTGCCGATACCGCGTAGTACGGCTTCGTCTTCAGGAGAAATCGTGCCATCGGGCTTGGGGCCTACATTCAGGAGCATTACGCCGTTCTTGCTGACCACATCGACCAGATTGCGGACCAGACCGGCGGCTGACTTAAAGACGTTTCCCTCTGTCCAGCACCATGAATTGCGGGCAATGGCGGTGCAGGTCTGCCAGCGGAAAGGCTGAGCTTCGGCGAACGTACCGCGTTCGATGTCGACGACTGCGCTGCCAAAGGGAAAGGCGTCATGCTTGTAACAGATTGCGACTTCTTCACCCCATTCGAGGGCTCGATTATAGTAGTAGGCGGCGAATTTTCGCAGATAGGGTTTGACCGCGTAATGCTGAATCCACCAGTCAAAGTAGAGCTGCCGGGGACGGTAGCGGTCGACGATTTCGCAGCAGCGCAGCAGCCAGTTTTCGAGGAAATCGGCTGTAGGGGCAGGCTCGCTGAACACATCGTGCAAGGCTTGCTCAGGTTTGGCAGGCCAATAGAAATCACCGGGCTCTAACGCATCATGGATGTCGCTCTCGAACTGGCGGCCATGGCTCATGAAGAACCAGTGTTCCACCCGATGGGAAGACGCGCCGTGTGCCAGACCATGCCGCTCGCAGGCCTGCGAGAGTTCGCCCAGGATGTCGCGTTTGGGCCCCATCTCAAGAGCGTTCCAGTGTGACAATTCGCTGGCGTACATCTGGAACCCGTCATGATGTTCGGCAACGGGCACGACGTAGCGAGCGCCGGCCGCCGCGAAGAGGGAGACCCACTTGTCTGCATCGAAGTGTTCACCGCGGAAGAGCGGGATGAAGTCCTTGTAGCCAAACTCTTTATGCGGTCCCCAGACTTGCAGGTGATGCGCATACTCCGGGCTGCCCTGTATGTACATGTTGCGTGAATACCACTCGCTGCCAAAGGCGGGGACAGAGTAGGGGCCCCAGTGGATAAAGATCCCCAGCTTGCCTTCGAACATCCATTGCGGCATGGTGTGGACGCCGATGGAGTCCCAGTCGGCCTTGTATACGCTGGCTGCGTTGACTTCGTCGATGAGGGCCAAACGTTCTTGCTGATTCATGTCCTGTCCTCCTAGGTGTTGTGACTTAAAAGTTTGTGTGGATGATGAAGCTGATTGCATTCCGGTAATAGGGTATGGATTCCAACTGTAACTCCACATTTTCAAGACCATAATGAGCGGCCAAGCGGTGGAATACGTTATTCAAACCTACTGGATGGCTGGTGTCATTTTGCACTTGGTCAGTCATCAATATATGAACCTGTTCCGTGTCAAATCCCGAGCCTTTATCAACTACTTCTAATTATAGTATACCTGTTTGCGGAGCTGAAAAAACAATCTCGATGGTCGGGACAGAGACCGGAATGCCGGGTGAATCTATGCCAAAGCCATGGCGGATCGAGTTTTCAATCAATGGCTGGAGAATGGTTTTGATAATTAAGCAATCATTCAAGGCAGGGTCGATTTTGTGCATGAAGAGTATGGACTGGCGGAAGCGCTGATTCATGATTTTTACGTAGGCATTTGCGTGGCGCAACTCGTTTTTGATGGGAATGGCGTCAGCGCCGCCTGATAGGCCGATACGCAAAAATTCGGCCAGGTACTGAATCATGTTGGAGGCTACTTTGCTGTCACCGCGCAAAACTTCGGACTGAATTTCTTCCAAGGTGTTGTAAAGGAAGTGAGGGTTGATTTGTTCAGTCAACAGCTTGAGTTCCATCTTGTATTTTTGAGCTTCTTCTTCTTTGATTGTGATCATTTGGTTTTGGATGGTGTCATACATACCGTTGATCGCAGCCAGAAGCTGGCCTACTTCATCATTGGTCTCGAAGCGGACCTTCTTACGATATTCATTTTGCTCGATTAGGTGTACCACATCGACAAGTTTGAGTACCGGCTTGGTAACATAATTACTCGTGAAGAAGGAAAGAGCCAGAATCAAGAGAACGAATAGCAGTAGTGTGAGGGCCAAAGCGTAGCCTGCCCGACCAACGATTTGGGTAAATGTGATTTGGGGGACTTCGCTGAGCAGCAAAAGGTTGTTTCTTTCAAGTTCGTACAGGATCCAATGGGTATTTTCCTCGGACAAAGCCAAATGTTCTCCGCCGTTCTTGCGCATAGTATTAATCAAGTCGCTGGCTCTTGGATTGGGGAAGTTTTCGAGACTATGGCCTGAACCAATGGCCGACAGCAGATTGCCCGAACCATTAATGATATAGTATGTGTTGTCGGAGCCCTGAGCGGTGGCATGGTTTAGCGACATTTCGATTTTGTTTTTGTCCAAATAGAGGACAACATAGATCAGAGGAGGATGTTCGCCATTGTCGACCTGTACGTAGGTATCATAAATGCTAACGGGTATGACGAGAGGCAGTACGTCGATCGAGGGGTTAAAAGGGCTATTGCGTTCTGCTAAAAAAGTGATGCCATGGCTGAAGGTGAGTTCATTGTCGGGGAAGAGGACTTGCGTGGTGACTCGCAAAGGAGAACGGTAAAGAGAATAGGCTTGTGTCTGGTCACTGGTGAGAATCAGCGCTGAATGGACAAGATAACCACTGTAACTGAACTCATCAAGGTCGTCCTGCAGGATCTGACCGTGGGCTTTGACTGCCAAAGGATTATCCCGGATCTCCGTTAAATCCTTGAGGAAATCCTGGGAGCTGCCGATATCAACAAAACGTTCGAGAATATCCTTCGTATTGAGGTTAAAGTTGAAGGAGGCCTGGGCTACAGAAGCTTGGGCGTTGGCGAGCTCGCGTTCTTGCGAAAGGGAACTGTAAAAGTAGAAGGAAAAACTAAGGATAATGATCATAACTGTCAGAGTGACACTGATAATGATCATGCGGATTTTGGTCAGCAATGAGATGCTGCGGTAGAATTTGTGAAGGATTTCGAACACTTTATTACCATCCTACTTTCGATTAGCTCTGCTTGAATTTGGCCTGGAAGTCTGAAGGGGTCATGCCGTGGATTTTCTTGAATGCACGTGAGAAGGAGCGATAGTCGCGGTAACCAATTTTGAAAGCGACTTCTGTTACGGGAAAATCGGGATCGAGCAACTCTCGCCGAGCAAATTCCATTTTTTCGTTGAGGATATGATCACGCAGGTTGACGCCGGATTTGTTCTTGAAGTAGATAGCGAAATAGGCTGGGCTAAGGTGAACTTCTCGCGCGATATCTTCCAGCTTCAGATCTTCCGTGATGTGGTCGCGAATGTATTTTTTGGCGGCCAGGATGATGCTGTCTTCTTCTATTTGTGCATGTTCGGCACCCTGCAGCTTAGGTGTCCCAAAGCCATGCACAGCCGTTATGTAGCCAGCGAGCTGGGAAAAACTCTGAACTAGCCATTTCTGAATTTCACCAATCGTTTTGAGAGCATAGAGTTCTTTAGGGTTGATGATATCGGTTATGCCACCATGCAGACTTGCGCTGATACCTTGTTCGACTTTAGAGAACAAGGTATAGCACAAGCTGAGCACATAATTTGGAGGCGGCATCGGGACGTAGAGTATTTGCTTGATGAGATCCTGGCAATAGCGACTGATCATCGACACATCATTATGTATGATAGCAAGAAGAAGCGGCTGTGGGTCGATGTCGGTTGGTCGCAGTGTGGGTGGGACCGTGCAGATGATGTTATAGGTGAAGACTCGGTTCTCATCTCCGTAGAGCCGATAGGTAGCCGCAGCTAGAGCGCGATTGTAAGAATAATGGCAGTTCATCAGGGAGGGGACCGGGTCACCAATACCGATCAAAGGGAGAGGGAGAGCCCCAGCCCGCAGGCTGTATAAAGTGCGTTCGGCCAGTTGCAGCGGTACGACGCCCGTCTCGTTGAAGATGCCGACGAGACTGCCTTGGTTATAAGGAATAAAGACGCAGTGTTCCTGGGAGAATTCACCTTCAAGACAAGCTTTGATGTCGGCCAAAGGAGTATCGTTACGATTGCGGTCAAATTGCAGTGCCATGATATAGCAGGAAGAATCACTGAGTGGCAGATTTGCATGTCGCAGCATGAAGCTAAGTTCACTTTGCTCGAGAATTTTGCCGTCAAGCAGACGGTGAAAGAAGTTTAGCGTAAGTTCGTTGCGGAAACTACGGGAGGCACGGTTGGCTGGCAGCTGACTGCGTTCGTCAAATATACGGTACAAGGCTTCATAGAGTTCGGAAATATTGAGTGGTTTGAGTAAGTATGCTTTGGCCCCGTACTGAATTGCTTCTTTCGCGTAATGAAAATCGTCGTAGCCGCTCAAGATGATAAAATCGGTCGGTATCACCGCTGCTCGGGTCTGCGCAATAACCTCGACACCGCTGAGCGAGGGCATACGTATATCAATTATGGCTATATTGGGTCGATGCTTGAGTATAGCAGAGAGAGCTTCCTGCCCATTACTGGCACAAGCAACAATCTCCACCCCAAGGGAATCCCAAGGGATTGCCGCGCGTAATTCCTCCAGAATGGCGGCTTCGTCGTCGCAGAGTATGGCTGTTAAAGAAGTTTTATTCATAATTTGCACCATAAATCACAGGAGATTTTGTTCAATTTACTGATTTCCATTATAATCCATTCACATCAACTGACAATCTGTCTTTATTCGATTCGTTGTAATCGGTTACATCGACATTAGAATCTGTCCTTCAGTCAATTTGACGAGGCGGTTACTCTGTTATCAGAAACTTACACAGCACATTGAACAGGAGGAAATTATGAAAAGAGTAAAGAATTTCGTCACAGCTGCATTGGCAGCCACCCTGGCTGTTTCAGCCTTGAGCGCCTGCGGCGGCACTACCGCGTCAACTACAACAGCAGCGGGTGGTGCGAATGCCACCACAGCAGCTGGTACGACAGGTGCAGTTGAGGGCAAAATTGTCGTCGATGTCTGGTCCGAAGATCGCCATGATCAGGAATACGTCCAGGAGATGATTGCGAAATACAATCAAGAGAACACGGACAATATCCAGATTAACTTCACGATGATCACCGAAGATTATAGAAACATGCTTTCTCTCGCTTATAGCGGAGGTACCGCTCCTGATGTGGTCGGCGCGAACAGCCTTCCTTTGAATCAGTTTGCGGATACAGGAATCCTGATGCCTTTGAACTCTTTTATCGACGCTGACGCCGAGTTCCAGAAGGTCAACGAGCCTTATGAGCATGCCTTCGAGGGCTCGAATGTAAAAGATGGCAACATGTACATGGTCTATAGCGGAATGCGTTCCGGCGTACGTGTCCAGTACAACAAGTCCTTGCTCGAAGCCAGTGGTTACACGGAAGTTCCTGCTACACTCGATGACTACATCGAGATGGCCAAAAAGATTGCCGAAGCTGGTAACGGTGAATACTACGGCATCGGCTTCACTTCCTCTTCACCTTTTGAACGTCTCCTGGAAATGTCAGCACAGATGTCCGGAATATTCTACTACGACTATGTAAACGGCAAGTATGACTTCAGCGGTTATAAAGAAATCCTTGAAAAGGGACGTGAACTCGTTACAGCTGCTTACCCCGATCAACAGGGTGTTGACAACATGAGAGCTCTCTTTGCACAAGGATCTTTTGCCCTCTGGAGCAACGCTTCTCAAGAAGCAGGTGTTTTCACCAGCCAGATTCCTGTTACCGATTTTGAATGGGGTGTAGCGGAAGTGCCCACTCTGACAGGTGAGGTCAAAGGTGCACTGCAAAGCACTCCTTCCAAGGCTTATGGTATTGTCTCGAATACAGACAACAAAGACGCAGCCTGGAAAGTCATCAGCTACTTCCAGTCGGAGGAATTCCTCAAGGGTTACCTGGAGAACGGTTACAGCCTGCCAATCACAAATTACATGGATGGCAAGATTGATAAGAGCAAAACCGGCCGCCTCGCCGACTTCTCGTTGCAAGATTACGAATCCGTCTATCCGACTCCTCCGGCCGTCAATCTCCAGGGTGATGATTATCGCACCGTACTCTGGAATGTTGTAATGGGCTACGTCGAAATCGGAGACGCGATCTATTACCTCAACACGCTTTACAATGG
>CAZJTS010000090.1:0-7779 GCA_964548975.1 uncultured Fastidiosipila sp. | reverse complement strand
GAGTCTCTACAACCTGTTCGGTTGCCCCGATCTGACAGTGCAACAGCCTGTGGGAACCCGGAGTCTCTACATCCTGTTCAGTTGCCCCGATCTGACAGTGCAACAGCCTGTGGGAGCCCGGAGTCTCTACAACCTGTTCGGTTGCCCCGATCTGACAGTGCAGCAGCCTGTGGGAACTCGGAGTCTCTACAACCTGTTCGGTTGCCCCAATCTGACAGTGCAGCAGCCTGTGTGAGCCCCAAAAGTTCTATAAACAAAAAAATGTAGTGACCTGATTGCAAAATCGTGGATTTAACTGGGAGTTAACCGCAGTATTACCGCATACAATGGAGGCTACTACAAGAACAGACTACTCCAAATCCGCAAAAATATCCAGCACAAGCGGTACATTCAACGTACTCTAAACTTCATTCACTCCCGTGGAACCCGGCACCGCCCAGATGATTTGCGTATGCTAGAATTTTAGTAAATCCATCCGGCACAAGGAGAACACACTATGATACATCCGATCGAAGCTGCTACGAAGGCCTATCTCTGGGGAGGTAATCTCCTGAGTGAGAAGTATGGTAAGAAGTCGACCGAG
Organism: uncultured Fastidiosipila sp.; assembly: GCA_964548975.1. Taxonomy (GTDB): domain Bacteria; phylum Bacillota; class Clostridia; order Saccharofermentanales; family Fastidiosipilaceae; genus JAAYZH01. Next base: position 7,196 of record CAZJTS010000090.1, on the reverse strand, counting down.
GACCGCATTGCGGAGACCTGGGAGCTGTCCTGTCATCCGGATGGGCCGTCGATTTTGAAGGATCAATCGCTGACTTTGGAGGATTATCTGAAGCTCCATCCGGAAGCGGGTGGCACGGATTTTCCGGGGGTGGATAAGTTCCCGATGCTGGTGAAGCTGATCGATGCCCGGCAGGATCTTTCCGTGCAGGTTCATCCTGACGATGCCTATGCTCAGAAGCATGAGGGGCAGATGGGCAAGACCGAGATGTGGTATGTGGTGGAAGCGACGCCTGAGGCGTTCATCTATCTCGGGTTTACGGAAGAGGTGACGGCCGAGGATTACGCCCGGCTGATTGCGGAGGATCGCCTGGTTGAGAAACTGCGTAAAGTAAACGTGAAGGCGGGGGATTTCTACTTCATTCCGGCGGGTACGATTCATGCGATTGGTGCCGGCTGCCTGATTGCGGAAGTCCAAGAGAGTTCCAATGTGACCTACCGCGTGTCGGATTATGGGCGTAAGGATCAGGCCGGGAATACCCGGGAGCTCCATGTCGATCAGGCGAAAGAGGTGACTGCTCTGGTGCCCTGGAAGGAGCAGAGCTTCAAGCCCCATTTGGCCAAAACCGACTACTTCATCGTGGACCTGCTGAGAGTGAACGAGACGTCCACGCTGTTCGCGGATCCGAGGAGTTTCTTGCATGTCCTGACTTTGGCCGGGCGATTGGAGCTTCAGACGATGAAACAGCATTTCGAGTCGGCACCGGGCAGGGGTTTCTTCATTGAGGCATCGACCGGGCGCGTTGAAATCAAAGGGGACGGCTTGCTCTTGCTGACCAGGCTACCTGAACAGGAGAAGTAAGATGAGAGAGATGGAGATCTATGAGCGCTGGCTGGCGTATGCGGCGGAGGATCCGGAACTCTTGGCGGAGCTTGAAGCCTTAAGGGATGAGCCCGAATCGATTAAGGATGCGTTCTTTCGGGATTTGGCGTTCGGGACCGGCGGGCTTAGAGGCGTGCTGGGTGCGGGAACGAACCGCATGAACCGCCATACGGTGGCCAGGGCAACGCAGGGGCTCGCCAATTATCTGAAACGCCAAGGAAGAACGGACCTCAGGGTAGCCATCGGCTACGATTCACGGCTGAAGTCCGATCTATTCGCTAGGACAGCCGCTGAGGTGTTCGCTGCCAGTGGGATAGAGGTGCATATTTATCCGGAGCTCGCGCCGACCCCCTGTTTGTCCTATGCGGTACGCGAACTCGACTGCCAGGCGGGGATTATGGTGACGGCGTCGCATAATCCGGCTGAGTATAACGGTTATAAAGTTTACGGGGCGGACGGTTGCCAGATTACGACCGAAGCGGCGGAGTCAATCCTGCAGGAGATTTCGCGCGTAGAGTATTTCCAACCGCTAGCGACTGGTAAAAAGGCCGAGATCAAGACGATTCCGGATGACCTGATGACCGCTTATATCGAGGCGGTAAAGGCAGAATCACTAGCGGATCCCGAGGCCGCAAAGGACATTGCTGTTGTTTATTCGCCGCTTCATGGTACGGGTCTGAAGCCTGTGACGCGCGCGCTGAAGGAAGCCGGTTACACAAAAATCCAGCTTGTCGAGCAACAGACGGCACCGGACGGGAATTTCCCGACCAGCCCGGAGCCGAATCCGGAGTATAAGAAAACGCTGGAGCCGGGGATAGCCCTGGCCCGCGAGGTCGGCGCTGACCTAGTCATCGCTACAGATCCGGATTGTGATCGGGTCGGCATTGCGGTGAAGCATCAGGATGATTATCTCTTGCTGTCCGGCAATGAAATCGGATTGCTGTTGCTGGATTTCGTCTGTGCGAGACGGACCGAGCTGGGGACACTACCGGAGCGGCCTTTGGCCATCAAGACGATCGTAACGACGGACCTGGCCCGCAAAGTGGCACAAAGCTACTTCGTGGAAGTGCTGGATGTCCTGACCGGTTTCAAATATATCGGTGAGCAGATCGGACGGCTGGAAGCAGCCGGACGGGCGGAGGACTTTATCTTTGGATTCGAGGAAAGTAACGGCTATCTGGCGGGTACATACGTCCGGGATAAGGATGCGGTGGTCGCAACGCTCCTGATTTGTGACATGTTCTCCTACCATCGGGCGAGAGGGCTGACCTTGGCCGAGCGGCTCTCAGAACTCTATCGCGCCTTCGGCTACAGTCTGAACACGCTTTATTCCTATGGGTTTGAAGGGGCTGCGGGCTTCGAGAAGATGCAGGCGCTGTTGGCCGGGATTCGTGAGGAGACGCCGACGTTCGGGCCTTTGGCCGTCATGGAAACCTTGGATTATAAAGAGGGCAGAGATGGCTTGCCGCCGTCGGATGTCCTGAAGTATGTGCTGGAAGACCGCTCGTCGGTTGTGGTCCGGCCATCGGGCACGGAGCCGAAGCTCAAAGTCTATATCTCCGTGAACGCAGAAGATCCGGCCAAAGCCGCCGCTCGCGAAGCCGAACTCAAAGATGCCGTGGACAGCTGGGTCAAAGTTTAGCTGAGATTACCGCGATAGATAACCGGTGAATGAAGATAGCTGGTCTCGAGCGGGAGGTCCGGATTGCTGATGCGGAAGAGGATGCCGCTGGCGAGCCTCTTGCCGATCGCGAATGTGTTGACATTCGTGGTGGTGAAGCGCCCGGCGATCTCGGGATATTCAACGTTATTATCGAAACCGGCGAAGGTGATGTGCCGGGTCGGACGTTTTCTTTCGCGGAAATAACGGACGACGAAGGAGAGAATAAAGTCACTCGCACAGACGATGGCCTCCGGTTCTTCCGGGAGCCCGTCGAGGAAGCGACTGATCTCGGTGTAATGTTCTTCGAATTTCAAACGCTTGGTGAGGATATAGTTCTCGTCAGGCTCTAAACCGTAGTCATCAAGTGCCGCCAGGAAACCCGTATAGCGGTCTTCGTTCGTCTGCGCATAAATGATGTCGCCGATAAAACTGATGCGTCGCAAGCCGCTGTCCAAAATTCGTTTAGTAATCTCCCTAACGGCTGTGAATCCTTCAATAAGGAGAATATCTCCGCCCAGGTCAAGCGCGGTTCTGCCCGGTGACGTGTCGAGGAATACTTTCGGTATGTTGAGGCCGGTCAGCATGGTGATCAGGCGCTCGGAGTAGACGTTCAGGATGATCATGCCGGAGATGCTGCCGTCGGTCAGGGACTGGGGGAGGACGTAGCCTGCTTCATATGTCTGCGGCACGAAGGAATAGATAAGGTTCACATTAGACTTAGCAAACTCGATCGCCAGTTCGTGGATGATCTCCATCCAGAAGCGAGAGGACTCGGGCCGGGAGACGACAACTGCAATGTTTCGCGAAGGACCGCTACTCGAGTGCATCGTCTGCGTCTTCGGGATGTAGCCGATCTCCTGGGCTTTATCGTGGATTTTCTGCCGGAGTTCGTCTGAAACACCGAGTTTGTTGTTGAAAGCTTTCCAGACTGTGACGCGGGACGTATCCAGAGCGTCTGCGATGTCCTGCATAGTAGGTTTGCGCATAAGCGGTTCCTCCTAGGTATTAGGTAAAGTGTAACGTATTAACCAGCAGTGTAGTCACCTATAGTCTACCACTTCATGTTAACAATGTTAATCCCTAAAAAAGAAAATTCTCAGGAAAATTAACCAAGATTTTACGTCAGAAACAGACAAAAGATACAAAAAGCAAATAGTTGCCAAAATTCATTTGACTTATGTAGTAAAAAAGCACTAAGATAAGTTAAACCTGATTGATTAACAGTTAACACAAGCGAGTAAATGGATGGTTGGCTACTGTGGACAGAGAGTTGAAACTGAATAAAAAGAAGAGAAGATGGACCAGAGACGATACTGAGCTTACCTTACTGGGTTTGCCCACCGTGATCTGGTTTGCGCTCTTTGCTTATCTCCCGATGTTCGGGATTATCATTGCGTTTAAGGACTTTAGAATTACCCCGGGACGCAGTTTCATTTACAGCCTTTGGCACAGTGAATGGGTACTTCTCGACAACTTCCGTTTCTTCCTGACCAGCAATACCTTTGCCCGACTCCTGCGCAATACACTGCTCTATAATGTGGCTTTTATTATCCTAGGCATCGTGATTCCGGTAACCCTGGCTCTGCTGATCAGTCAGCTCTATAGCAAGAAAGCGTCGAAAGTCTATCAGACCCTGATGTTTTTCCCCTTCTTCCTGTCCTGGGTTGTGGTCAGTTACTTCGTCTACGCCTTCCTGAATCCGGATCGTGGCCTTGCGAACAATATCATTCGATATTTCGGCGGTGAGCGGATCATGTGGTATGCGCAGCCGCGCTTTTGGCCCTTCATCCTTATCTTTATGAATACCTGGAAATCCATGGGGTATAACATGGTCATATATTTGGCCAGTATAACCTCCATGGATCAGGAGATGTACGAAAGCGCGATGCTCGATGGTGCGTCGAAACTCCAGCAGGCAATCTATATCACCCTACCGCAGCTCAGACCGATTATCATCATCCTCTTTATTCTCTCGGTCGGTAAAATCTTCTATTCCGACTTCGGCCTCTTCTGGCAGGTGACCCAACAGGTACCGAACTCCCTGGCGCCTGTAGCGGATACCTTCGATACCTTTATCTTCAAGTCTCTAATGTCCAGCAGTTCAAGCCTCGGCCGAACCGCTGCCGCAAGTTTCTTCCAATCCATCAGCTGCTGTATCACGATTCTCCTGGCGAACTTCGTTGTGTCGAAGATCGACAGAGACAGCGCATTAATTTAAGGAGGAGGGAAAATGGCTAAACGTTATCGTATCAACGCAGTTACGCCGGCGACCAATTCGGTCTTCAATATCCTCTTTATCATTCTGGCGTTCATTTGTATCTTCCCCTTCTTCTTCGTCATCATGATCTCGCTGTCGTCGACCCAGTCGATCCGCGAAGTGGGCTACAGTGTAATTCCGAACGAATTCTCGCTCTCAGCCTATGAGTTCCTCTGGAGAGAGCGCGATACTATCTTTAATGCGTTGAAGGTTTCTGTGCTGGTCACTGTCATCGGCACCATCATCAGCGTCATCCTGACCACAACGATGGGCTATGTACTCTCGAGGCGCTCATATAAGCTCCGCCAGTTCTTCATTTGGTTGGTCTTTATCCCGATGATTTTCAACGGCGGTATGGTCGCGAACTATGTGGTCATGGTAAACATCCTGGGCCTGAACGACAAACTCGCGTCCCTGATCCTGCCGCTCCTGGTCTCGAGCTTCAACATCATCATCTGCCGGACTTTCTTCCAGTCCACCATTCCGGACTCCATTATTGAGTCGGCCAAAATCGACGGCGCGACCCAACTCGGGATCTTCACGCGCATCGTGCTACCGATCTCCAAGCCGGTTATCGCGACAATGGCGCTCTTCTCGACCTTCGGCTATTGGAACGACTGGTTCCAGTCCTCACTTTATATCACCGACAAGAGTCTCTATTCACTCCAGGCACTCCTGAACAACATGATGAGAAATCTGGAGTACATTGCCAACAACCCGACCGCAGGGCTTACCCTGCAGCAGTACAAAAACCAAATGCCTTCGGAATCTGTCCGTATGGCCATCGCAGTCGTCATTGTTATCCCGATCGCTTTTGCCTATCCGTTCTTCCAGAGATACTTCATCTCCGGTCTGACGATAGGTGCGGTGAAAGGGTAAATGAATAGAAATCAAAGGAGAGCAGAAACAATGAAAAAGTTCCAGAAGATCGCTGCTTTAGCGCTGGCATCCGTCATGACCTTGGGTCTTGCCGCCTGCGGCCCCGGCAGCCCCACCACCCAGGCTCCGGGGACTGACCCTGTGACTGAAGCACCCGAAATGACGGATGCTCCGGAAACAACCGATGCACCCGAGTCGACCACCGAAGCACCGGATACCACGGATGCACCGGTAACTACCGATGAGCCTGAAGGCACGGAGCCGGAAGAAACTGAACCTGAAGAGCCCGGTGAAGTAGTCACATTGAAGTGGATTGCTGTCGGTAACGGCATGCCTGAAAACTATGACGCTTGGAAAGCCAACATCAACGAGTATCTCGAAGAGCAAATCGGCGTCAATATCGAAATGGAAATCATCCCCTGGGGTGACTGGGACAACCGTCGTAACGTGCTCGTCAGCACCAGCACCGACTGGGATATCCTCTTCACCAACGGTGGTACTTACTACAACGACGTTCAGATCAATGCTTTCGCAGACATCACAGAGCTCGTTCAATCCGCCAGCCCCGAACTTTACAACATGATTCCTGAGAACTATTGGGAAGCCACAAAGATCGACGGCAAAATCTATTCCGTTCCTACCTACAAAGACAGTTCACAGACCGAGTATTTCGTCTGGGACGTTGCTGTAGCCGAAGCTGCCGGTGTCGATCCTTCCGGTATTGACAGCTGGGAAACCCTTGAGCCTGCGCTCGAGACCATTACCAATCACCTGGGTGAGCCTGCTTTCCCGATGAACAGCAATGGCGCAAGCTACCTGACCTTCACCTACGATCCGCTGGGTATCGGTGACGGCGCATTCGGTGTACGTTATGACGACGCTGAAGGTAAAGTCGTATCGATCTATGAGCAGGACGATGTCATGGATGGACTGAAGTATCTTCATTCCTTCTACAACGCCGGCTACATCAATTCTGATGCAGCTACTCGTGCTGAAGATCAATCCTACAAGCCTGTGTCCGTAGCTCAGGGCTGGCCCTCCGCTGCGATCACCACTTGGGGTCCCAACATGGGCGTCGAAGCCGTCGCTTACCAGTTCGGTCCTACCGTTGTGTCCAATGAAACCGTTCGCGGTTCTCTGAACGCTATCTCCTCCAGCAGCGAGCATCCTGAAAAGGCTCTCGAATTCCTGCAGCTCGTCAACACTGACACCAAAGTCCGTGATGCACTCTTCTATGGTCTCGAAGGTGATAACTTCGAGTATGCCGAAGACGGTAGAGTACACAGAAACAACACAGACTGGACGATGGCCGGTTATACACAGGGTACGTTCTTCAACGTAACTCAGCTTGATGATGTTGACTTCAACCAGTGGGATGAAGTGAAAGAACTCAACGAGAACGCTGAACCTTCCGTACTGCTCGGTTTCACATTCCTGCCGGATGCTGTTTCTGACCAGATCGCCAATGTACAGGAAATCGTGAAACGTTATAAGAGTGAGCTCCTGACAGGTACCGTTAATCCGGAAACTGCAGTG
>CAZJTS010000089.1:0-7822 GCA_964548975.1 uncultured Fastidiosipila sp. | reverse complement strand
TTCGCCCGGTAGATCGGCAGTGAAAAGTAAGTATCAAGCGTTGGTTTCTCGTAGAGATAACGCAGCATGATAAACGGCGTCACGATACAGAGCAGCAGGGTGACCCAGGCCAGGGGCAGCACGGTAACGACCGGTAAAGAATACGCATTCGGAGACATATCCCCCAGCTGCTCGGTACGGATATAGATGGTGAGCGGGTAGACGACCAGGAAGACTACCGCATAGAGCAGGACGAATGCCCGGAACTCCCGCAATAAATGCAGGAAGTAATGCTTAGTTTTGTTCATGTTTGGCCTCCATTTCTACAACGAAGATTTCTTCCATGGATAAGGGTAGCGGATTGACCAGGATAGGCCCGGTCTGATCCAGAAGCGGCTTGGCCTGATCGCCTTTGTAGACCACGGTGACGATCTTGTTGCTGATTTCATAACTGAGCAAAGGCATGTTGATGAACGTCTGAGGTTCCGGTGCTTCCTTATAACCCAGTTGGACCTTGTGGTAATTCTGATTCAGCTCCTCCAGGGTATTCGTGAAGGCAATGGTGCGGTTCTCAAGAAGTGCCATGCCGTCACAGATATCTTCGAGTTCACGAATGTTATGCGACGAGATGACGACACTGATGCCGTTTTCTTCGACCAGACGGATGAGTTCTCGTTTCAAGGTGAGTCGCATCATCGGATCCAGGCCGTCGAAGGATTCATCCATCAGCAGGAGGTCCGGCTGACAGCTGAGGGCTAGGATCAGCATGCATTGACGCTTCAGGCCTTTGGACAAGAGATGAATCGGCTTCTTCTCATCGAATTTGAAGATATCGATCAGCCGCTGATACGTGCGGTCGTCGAATAAGGGATAGAAGCTTCTGTAGAAGCCTTTCATCATGCGTGTGTTGAAGCGGTTCACATAGAAGGGTTCATCGGAAACGAAGAAGACCCGCTCTCTGCCCTGGTCGATCGGTCGTCCATCCAGGAGGATGGTGCCGGAATCAATGTCATAAACATTAGTGATACAACGTAAAAGCGTGGACTTACCTGCACCGTTACTGCCGATCAGGCCGATAATCTGACCTTGGGGCACTGTCCAGTCCAGGGATTTCAATACTTCAAAGTCATCAAAACGCTTATGTAAGTCTGTTATGCTCAGCATATTCGAATGCCTCCTTCGCCAATTCTGTCAGTTTTGCGACCGGCAAACCAAACTGTCGGTAGCGCACATACACCTCAACCAGGTCCTCGCGGGCACTGTTCTCGATCTCCGGCCGTAAGGACTTTTCTACGACGAAAGCCCCCTTTTTCGGAATCGTTTCGATGACGCCTCTTTGTTCCAGCACCCCGTACGCTCTCGCTACCGTATTGGGATTGATTCCCAGCTCGGAGGCCAGTTCGCGGATCGATGGCAACTTGTCGCCGCTTGCCATGACACCCGTGGATACAAAGAGAACAATCTGGTCCATAATCTGCTCATAAATCGGACTCTTGTCTCGACTGTTGATAGTGAACACTTTCTCCCTCCTCTCAACTGACCTAATTGAGTTAGTACAGATAAGCCAGTTCTGTACCAAGTATACCAGTACAGTTAAGGCTGTCAATAGGTATCGGAAAAGAATTTTTGCAAGAAAAAACCTGCCCTTGAGCAGGTCTCTAGCGTTCGTGATTCAGGGCCCTAATTACTTCCCTTCAGCCGCATCAATCGCGCTGATGACAGCCCCGCGGAAACCGGCATTTTCTAAACTGGCCACCCCTTTGATCGTAGAGCCGCCCGGGGAGCAGACGCCCTCCTTGAGCACAGCCGGATGCATACCGTCCTTTAGTAACGCCGCCGTTCCGGCCAAAACCTGGCTGACCAAACGCCCGGCCAAAGCACGGCTGAGCCCATGCTTCACCCCCGCATCGATCAGGGACTCCGCGAACATCGCCGTATAAGCGGGCGTACAGCCCCCGATTGTCCCGGTGAGCTTCATCTGTTCTGTGGGCAGATATTCTACGAGACCGATCCGACCGAAAGTCTCCTCCAGGAAAGCGGCGTCCTCATCATTCAGGCTGTGCTTATATTCCAGAATCATGATGCCTTCACCGACAGCCAGCGGCAGATTAGGCGCTGAACTGATATGACGGACGCCGGGGATCAGGGCTTCGATGTCGTCCCAGGTCTTGCCACCGGCAACGTTCAGTACGGCTTTCTCGCGCAGGGCGTCCGCAAATTGGGGCAGAATATTCGCCAGCTGGTGGGGCTTAACCGCCAGAACCACCCAGTCCGCCCAGTCAATGAGGTCAGCTGTCTTGGGGAAGGCCTTTATGCCGAGGGCTTCGGTGTTCGCCTCGAGCTTCGGGATGTTGACGGCGGTGGCGCCGAGGTCCTCCGGCTGTATAACGTCTTTCAGAAGCAGGCCTTTGGCCAAAGCCTGGGCCATGTTCCCAAAACCTAAAAATCCGATCTTCATTCGTCTACCCTCCCGTCAGTAAGAAACTGCTCTAAGCGCTCCAGTAATAATTCAATTGAGTCCGCCAGTGAGACGTCCGGCGACGCCAGATAGATTTGGCATTTGTGAACCGGCAACAGGAATTTCGGCGCATCGGACGCAGCCAAAGCCTCGGCCATCGCCGGGCTCATCTCCCCTTGCATCGCATGGGGAATGAGAATTCCGAAGGATCCGCAGATCACGTCGGCCCGGGACGCCTGATAAATAATGGCATTTTCGCCTGTCACGCCTACCTTGGCACCGGCTTTGAGCATCGCCTGGGTGGCGAGCCCGTTGGTGCCGCAGGCCGTGATTTCCGCGTCCGGAATGCGGTTTTTCAGCTCAGCGATCAGGGTTTTGCCCATGCCGCCCCCCATACCGTCTACGACCAGAATTCGTCTCATAATCAGCTCCTAGCGACTTTTGACCAGTATACCTGATTCGCCGGGGTAGCAAAACACCTCCGATTGTGAGCGGAGGTGTTTGGAGCTGTCGTCAGGAACGGGTTCTGGCGGGGACGAGCTTGGCTTTGGCCAAGGCACCGTAGAGCAAGGGGATGAAGACCAGCTGGAGAATGATTCCCGGCAGGCTGGTGACAAAGGATCCCGTGAGCCAGGCCTGAATACCGTAACCAGTGCCGGCTGAGAAAATGAAGGCATTGACCAGGCCATAGACGATCCGCCCGGCAAGCATCGCAACGATGAGGGCCAGATAGATGTCCAGGACGAGCCAGCGCGTACTGATGAAGCGGAAGGCCAGTCCGGCCAGTAAGCCATAGACCGCGAGCTCGAAGATCATGGAATAGAGGATCGGTCCGGCGGGCGGCATTCCGGTCATCAGGGAGGACAGCAGTGGCGTGATCAGGCCGCAGAGCAGACCCCAGACCGGCCCGGCCAAAAGACCGCAGAGCAGGACAGGGAGATGCATCGGCAGGAAGATCATACCGCTACGGGGGATGCCGTGAAATAGATAGGGTAGTGTAATGCCGAGGGCAATACAAATGGCTGTGAGCGTCAGCGCTCTCAGATGCGTACGATTCATGAAGAACCTCCTGAAAAATGAATATGTTCGGGTGGTCCTTCAGAACCAGGTGCTCCCCTTCATGAAGAGCTCCTCAAAGTATAGCAAATCTCCGGGCTCTTTACGACGCCTTAGTAAGCCAAGCCTTGCGCCAGCATCGCAGTAGCAATGCGTTTGAAGCCCGCAATATTAGCGCCCTGGACCAGGTTATCCGCGGAGTCGCCGTAGGCTTCGGCTGCTTCTCTGGCCTCTTTATAAATAGACTGCATAATCTCCTTGAGTTTAGCGTCCACCTCTTCAAAGGTGCTGGGCAGATGCAGCGCATTCTGGCTCATCTCCAGACCGGAGACTGCAACACCACCCGCATTTGCGGCTTTACCCGGAGCGAAATACACGCCGGACTCCAGTAAATATTCCGTTGCATCCAGAGTGGTGGGCATATTAGCGGCTTCGATGACGTACTTACAGCCATTGGCCACGAGTTGTTCTGCGTCCTTCAGCTCGAGTTCATTCTGCGTCGCGGCTGCGAAGGCGATATCGCAGGCAACCGACCAGGGCTTCTCCCCTGCGTGGTACTCCGCCTGCGGATGGTCCTCCAGATATGCGCTGATTCTGGCCCGTTTCTCCAGTTTCAGGGTTTTGGCCGCAGACACATCGATGCCGTCAGGATCCATGATGTAGCCGCCGGAATCCGAGAGCGTCAGCACTTTAGCCCCGAGTTCCGTGGCTTTCTCGGCGATGTGGAGAGCAACATTGCCGGAGCCGGACACGATCACCTTTTTGTCGGTGAAGTCCGTATTCTTCGTCGCCAGCATTTCCTCGGCGAAGTAACAGGCACCGTAGCCCGTGGCCTCAGTCCTGGCCAAAGAACCGCCGTAGGCAAGCCCTTTACCGGTCAGGACACCGGAGAATTCATTGGCCAAACGCCGGTACTGTCCGAACATAAAACCGATCTCGCGTTCGCCGACACCGATATCGCCCGCGGGGACATCGGTCAACGGTCCGACGTGCTTAGCCAGTTCGGTCATAAAGCTCTGGCAGAAGCGCATCACTTCACGGTCACTCTTACCTTTGGGGTCGAAGTCCGAGCCGCCCTTGCCGCCGCCCATAGGAAGGCCGGTCAAAGAATTCTTGAAACATTGTTCGAAGCCCAGGAATTTCAACACGGATTCATTCACCGTCGGATGGAATCTGAGGCCGCCTTTATATGGTCCTATGCTGCCGTTGAACTGAACACGGTAACCGCGGTTCACCTGAACTTTACCTTCATCATCTTCCCAGGTCACGCGGAAAGAAATCAGGCGTTCAGGTTCAACTAAACGCTCCAAAAGACCGGAGGATTCATATTCCTGGTGATCGGCCAGCACCGGGTCCAGGGAGTTGAGTACTTCTTCCACCGCCTGCAGGTATTCCGGCTGATGGGCATTCTTTTCTTTGGTGCGCTCAAGCACTTGAGCCGCATAGGCATTATTCAGCATAATCGAATCCTCCTTATCGTCATACAATTTACCCCAGCTTGGTATTTACTGGCAATCGGGCGCTGAAGAAATCTGTTCTGTTTTCTTCGGAATTTCAGCACAGATTTTCTTTTATCGGAGAATTCGGCTAAGTTACCTATCCTTTAGTCAGCGATCAGATATTATTTCGGTTTCGTAACAATTGTAACTGCCACCGTTAAAGAGGCTTGTTATCCTAGGTTCATGAATACACACATTGAAGGAGGCATTCAAATGTCTAAGAAAATTGGAATTATCGTCGGGAGTCTGCGCAAAGGCTCATACACCAGAATCGTTGCGGAGCAGATCGAGACTCAGTTACCTGAGGGGTATGAAGCTGAGTTCATCGAGATCGGCCACCTCCCTTTCTATAATGAGGATATAGATACGCCGGAGAATCTGCCGACTGAGTACAAAGAGTTCCGTGAACTGGTTGCCGGTTTTGACGGTTTCATCTTCGCTACACCGGAATACAATCGTTCGATCCCCGGCGTCCTGAAGAATGCGCTGGAAGTGGGCTCCAGACCTTATGGCCAGAACAAGTTTGACGGCAAGCCCGCCCTGATCGTTTCCGTCAGCCCCGGTCTGATCTCCGGTTTCGGTGCGAATCACCACTTGCGCCAGGTCCTGGTCTTCATGAACATGCCGACTGTCCAGCAGCCGGAAGTCTACATCGGTAACGTGACGGCACTGCTGAGCGAGAATCAGAAGCTTGAGAAACCTGAAACCATCGAATTCCTGCAGTCCGCTGTCGATGCTTTCACCGATCTGGTTGAACGCTACTAAGTAAGAATTCTAGAAATGCTTAAAGGCCCGCCAATTGGCGGGCCTTTCTCATGTCCCGAAGGACAAAAAAAATACTCCGGAGAAATCTCCGGAGGTTGACATTCTTGCTTTAGACTAACTTATCTGCGGCCACGTACTGCGCCGAGAATCAGCAGCAGGACGATAGAACCTACTAAAGCTACTACGAAAGACCAGATATTCAGTCCGGTAAATCCGTCACCGCCTAAGGCGCGCAGAATTACACCGCCGATAACACCACCGATAATACCGATAACGATATTCGCCAGTGCACCTTGCTGAGCATCCGTCTTCATGATCATACTTGCGACCCAGCCAGCCAAGCCGCCTACGATGATCCATACCAGAATATTCCAAATCATTGTTGTACCTCCTAGAGTTGGATTTCTTTTTTTGATACTGTGTAAAGTATAAGCCAAGAAAAAACACGAAAAGGTAACACAAGTTCAAAATGACCACTGAAAAGCGTATAGTTCACCCTTTAGAGCCTGTATTCGATAAATGTTCACAAATTCTGCTTTTAGGCAGCTTTCCGTCCGTGAAGACACGGGCTGAAGGGTTTTTTTACGGACATCCACAGAACCGTTTCTGGCCTTTGATGTCCGAAATATTCAGAATTACGCCACAATTGAGCATTTCCGAGCCCGAAAGAGCCCGCAAATTTCTCCTTGAACAGCACATCGCGCTCTGGGATTCGATCTATGCCTGCCGCATCAAGGGCTCGCAGGACAGCAGTATTACAGACGTCGAGCCGACGCCTTTGGCCCCTCTGGTAAAGGAAAGTCAGATAAAGCATGTGTTCTGTAACGGCCAGAGTTCTTATAAGTACTATATGAAGTATCAGGACAAGGCGATCGGCCTACCGGTGACCGTCTTGCCCTCTACGTCTCCGGCCAATGCGGCCTGGTCGCTGGAGCGGCTCGTTGATGCGTGGCAGATCATCAGGGAAACATTGGAAGCCTGAATCAGTCTAAGGAGGTAGTTATGAAAGCACCCGTACTCTTTATCGGACACGGCAGTCCGATGAATATTCTGGAAGAGAATGACTGGACCCGGACCTGGGCGCGGCTCGGCCGGGAGTTGGGCCCGCTGAACGGCATCCTGATGCTCTCGGCGCATTGGTACACGAAGGGGACCTTCATCCAGACGGCGCCTGAACCTGAGATGATTTACGACATGTTCGGTTTTCCCGAAGAGCTCTACTCGTATGTCTATCCGGCCAAAACCGAGCCCGGGCTCATCTCAAGTGTGCGAGAACGGCTCAGCGAAGCTCAGTCCGATTCTGACCGCGGCTACGACCACGGGGCATACTCGGTTTTGGCCAGTACCCACCCCGAGGCGGATCTTCCGGTGGTCCAACTCAGCATCGACCGCAGTCTGGACGCCCGCGCCTGGTTCAAAATAGGTCAGGCATTGGCCCCCCTGAGAGATGAGAGCATCCTGATTTGCGGCAGCGGCAACATCGTCCATAATTTACGAGCGATCAATCCTGCGCTCGGCGATCAGGCCTATCCTGAATGTCAGGCTTTCGATGAATCGATTCTGGATCTGACGCGCCGCTCGAGCGTAGACAAAGGGGCGCAAACTAAGCTCCTCCACTGGGAAGACCTCCCCGGCGCCGGTTTGGCAGCCGCCTCACCGGATCACCTGGCGCCCTTCTTCTATACATTGGGCGCGTCGACCGAAACGACAGAAGAGCCGGAGATCTACTGTCAGGACTACCTCTGGGGTAGCTTATCCATGACGTCCTATCTCTGGCGCTAGGTTTAACTGCCAAGCAACATATTCAAGTCCATGATGCCGCGTCTGAGCTCATGGGCGGTACGACGTAATGCATCCTGAGCGGTAGGATCCATATCCTCGAGGATGACTTCGCGCCCCTCCCATTCGGACATCAGCTCCAGCACGCTCTTGACTTCGGTCTCCAGGTTCTCGGTAACATCAGCTTCTGAAGGCACGAAGAGCTTCGTATCCTCGTGGCCGATCTGGAGTCCGACCTGCTCATTCTCAGAAGGGATCTCCACTTCTACGTTGTAACGGGAACGGA
>CAZJTS010000088.1:0-7920 GCA_964548975.1 uncultured Fastidiosipila sp. | reverse complement strand
ACCAGTACGGCATCGGCAGGCGGCAGCGTATGGAAACTGACATGGCAGTAGCCGCCCGGATTCTTCGTCAGGTAGTCCTGATGGACTTCCTCCGCCTCACTGATATTCTCCAGGGGCAGGACCTCGGTCTGTAGGTGGGCTTCGTGGCGCTGCTGTTCTTTGGCCAAAGCCTTCTCAATGACCGGCAAATCGGCTTCATCCAGATAGTAAATCCCGCTGCGGTACTGCCGCCCCACATCGCCGCCCTGGCGATCCTTCTGGGTGGGATCGAAGGTGAGGAAGAAATACTTCAGCAGGTGCGGAAGGTCAATGCGCTCGGGGTTATAGCTGACGAAAACGGCTTCGACATGGTCGGTCGAGCCGCTACAAACTGTGCGGTAATCCGGGTCCAGTGAGTTGCCGTTGGCGTAAGCGGCAAAAGTCCTTGTGACCCCGGGGAGCTTGGCCAGATAGGCATCGGTGCCCCAGAAACAACCGCCCGCCAGGACAATGGCTTTCTCGCCGGGTTGGGTACTAATATCGGTGCTGTGACCGGTTTCAATAGTTTTCATAGTAGTCTCCTAACTTTGTGCTGTGTACTTAAGTTTAGCATCTTTACAGCGCTCGGATTGAACGCAGCTGATGCAGATTATTCATATGTATCACTGACTGATTTTAGTATACTCTAAGCAGATTCTCAGGCCGGGAGCAGCAATGGAAGATTTTATCGTCGAAGTCCTGAACAGGTTCGGCTATTTCGGAATATATTTTTTGATCATGCTGGAGAGCTTATTCCCACCGCTGCCGGCTGAATCCGTTATGCTGATTACAGGTTTCGCGTCGAATCTCGATGGCGCAGATATCAACCCCTGGCTGGTCGCACTCTCGGCAACCCTCGGCAGTCTCTCAGGCGCCCTGATCCTCTACTTCATTGCGACACTGTTCAGTTTCAAGCGCCTCGATAACCTGATCAAGAAACGTTTACCCAAGATGATCAGCCTCCGCCGCGGTCTGGCCAAAACCTTCGCTTTCTTCTATAAATACAACCAATCTGCGGTCTTCTTCGGCCGTTTCCTGCCGGTCGTAAGGCCCATGATCTCCGTACCGGCGGGCATGAGCCGGATGCCCTTGATCCCTTTCGTCGTCCTGACCTTCTTGGGTTGCGGCATCTTCAATACCTTCTATGTTTTTATGGGTAATACGCTGGGGAATTTCCGCCAGCAACTCTTCGATTTTGCGAAAGAGAATGTCCTCCTGCTCTCGATCATCGCCGGCGTACTTCTTCTGGCGATCATTGCCGTGGTCTGGCGCAAACGCAGCCTGGTCAAGGCCGAGGTCCAGGAAAGCCAGAGCAAACTCCGGGCGGCCGTGCTCAGAAAACCGCGCAAATCCCTCGAAGAAGAGGCTGACGACTAGGTCTCAAGCGCCATATAAATCCGATACTCAAAACCCGCCTGCTTGGCAAAGCGTTCTTTCTCGCGTTTAACCTCCCGGAAACCCAGCTTCTCATAGAGCTGATAAGCCTCCATATTATCGGAAGTGACATCCAGCATGTAGCGTCGAAATTCCGTCCGCTCCACCGTGTCCATAATAAGGGACGAGCTCAAGCCGCGCCTCCGAAACTCCGGTAGGACCGTGACATACTCGAAGTACGCCGTATCCTCAGGAAGTTCATAAGGAACGGTAAGCAGGCGCCGCACCACCCAGGCCCCGATCGTGCCTTTGACCAGCCCCACAATCCGGCGAAATTCACTACTGTCCACCTGACTCGAGCGACTGCCCTCAGCCGACAGCGCCAGACAGCCCGCAATGCGGCCGTCCACTACGACCACATAGAAATTCTCCAGCAGAATCAGCGATCTGAGGAGAGCCCTTATCTCGTCATCCTTACGTGTGAGCTGATGGAAGAGCTGGCCAAAGCCGACGGCAAGGACATCTGCGACTTCATCCAGGTCCTCGGCTTTGGCCTTACGATATATGACATTATCCATTAAATTACCTCCATAGCTATCGTATCAATAATCTGTGCTACTATGCCATTACACCCCAAGCGTGAGGAGGACTTTATGAAAATCGCATCCGTTACATATCAGGCACAGCAGGAGCTGGTGATCGTGGATTCAGAGGAGCGCTATGTCTCTCTGGCGGCTCTGGGCTTCCCGCTTAAAGACATGCAGGAGCTCATCGAGACCGGCAGTGAGCGGACACTGGCCAGAATCAGGGAACGTCTGGCAGAAGCGAAGGCAGATCCGGGGGTCTATCTGGACCCGGCCGGCATCCGACTGAGGTCCCCGATCCGCTACCCGAAATCCGACCTGATCTGCATGGGCGTCAACTATCGCGCACATGCCGTGGAATCTCAGACGTTCCTTCACCCATCTGAAGACGATATCGTCGACCGCGCTTACCCGGTCTATTTCGCGAAGCGGGCTTCGAGGACGGTCGGTCACGGCGAGCCGGTCAACGGCCATTTCGACATCGTAGACGATCTGGATTATGAAGTAGAGCTGGCGGTGATAATCGGAAAAGCGGCCTACCAAATCCGCCCGGAAGAAGTCCGTGAGCATATCTTCGGCTACACCATTGCCAATGACTTCTCGGCACGCACGCTACAAAACCGCTATAAACAATGGTATTTCGGCAAAAGCCTGGACGACTATGCGGTCATCGGTCCCTGGATTGTCACTGCGGACGAGATCGCCTACCCGCCGGCGCTCGGCATCCGTAGCTATGTCAACGGCGAGGAGCGCCAGAACGCCACAACAGACCAGCTGATCTTCTCGATCGACTACGCGATCTCGGAATTGAGTCAGGGAATGACCTTAGAGCCGGGTACGATTCTACTCACCGGAACACCGGCGGGCGTCGGCTTTGCCGGGGAGGAAAAACGCTTCCTCCGACCCGGGGACTGGGTCCGTTGCGAGATCGACGGCATCGGCATCCTCCAAAACCAGATAATTTAGACAACAAAAAGCCCCGGTTTCCCGGGGCTGAACTTAATTGTGTTTAGTCAGTCTTAGCGCTTAGCACTGGTATAGTTCTCTTCAACCTGTTTCCAGTTGACGACGTTCCAGAATGCTTTGACATAATCCGGACGCTTGTTCTGATACTTCAGGTAGTAAGCGTGCTCCCAGACGTCCAAGCCGAGCAGCGGTGTCTTGCCTTCACTGAGCGGTGAATCCTGATTCGGAGTGGAAGTAACTTCCAGTTTTCCGCTGTCATCGGTCACCAGCCATGCCCAACCTGAGCCGAAGCGATTGCCTGCCGCCGTGTTGAACTCTTCCTTGAAAGCGTCGAAACTACCGAATTTCTCATCGATCGCCTCAGCGACTTTACCTTCCGGCTTACCGCCGCAGTCCGGTCCGATGACCTTCCAGAAGAACTTATGGTTGGCGTGTCCGCCACCATTATTTTGTACCGCAGTCTTTTTATCTGCCGGGACTTTGTCCAAGTTCTTGATGACCTCTTCGATCTCTTTGCCTTCGAGTTCAGTGCCTTCTAAGGCCTTATTTACTTTGTCAATGTACGCTTGATGATGTTTCGTGTGATGGATTTCCATCGTCTGAGCATCAATGTGGGGTTCCAGTGCGTCGTACGCATAGTCAAGTTTCGGTAATGTATAAGCCATTTTAACCTCCTGTGGTTTGTGCTTTCGGATCGCTCTTGAGCGCCTCCGTGATTAACTGTACCTCCATGATAAGGGGCTTCATCAAGCGCAACAGTCTCATGAGTTACCTCAGGCTAACTTTAAAGATTGTTCAAAGATTGGTGACAGGGTGATCGCAATTGGGGGCTCCGATGCACTTCAGGAAAAAATGGCAAAAGCCGAATTTTACTGAAGTGCATGGGAAACTGGACTTAAATCACACACATTCTGAAAATTTCAACAGCTATCCCGTGCATTCCGGAAAAATTCGGTAGTACGATCCGACTACCGTTTTTTCCTGAAGTGCAAAGCGGCAACCGAACAGCTCCTACAAGCAGCCCATTTGCCCAAGGGCAATTACGCGACTTGTGCAACGAAGAACCCCCTACTTCAACAACTCCAGCACATAATTCGGCAAGGCGAACGCCCCGTTATGTAGCTCGGTATTATAGTAGCGGGTCGGCAGCTCGAGGCTGTTCCAGCGCTCAGCGTCCAGATCGCGGATCGGGTCATATCGCTTCGAGAGGAAGCCGAAGAGCCAGTGGCCCGAGGGATAGGTCGGGATGTGGACCTGGTAGAGGCGATTGATGGGGAAGAGGGGCAAGGTCTTGCGGTGGGTGTTCCGCACTTCGCGGGCATCAGCAGCGTAATAAGGACTCTCATGCTGATTGACCAGAATGCCGTCCTCCCGTAATGCGTTGTAGCAGTTGCCGTAGAACTCCCTGGTGAAGAGGCCTTCGCCCGGGCCGAAGGGGTCAGTGGAATCCACAATAATCAAGTCGTAGGCATCCTGCCGGGTGCGGACAAAACGCAGACCGTCGGCAATCTCCAGATGAACGCGAGGATCAGCGAAGGAAGTCGCCACCGACGGCAGGAATTCCTTACTGACTTCGATGACCTCTTCATCGATCTCGACCATATCGATACGTTCGATGGAAGGGTAGCGGCAGAGTTCGCGGAGGGTGCCACCGTCGCCGGCGCCGATGACCAGGACATCTTTGACAGCCGGATGGACGGCGCAGGCGACATGGGTGATCATTTCGTGGTAGATGAATTCGTCCTTCTCGGTGAGCATGATGACGCCGTCGAGGACGAGGATGCGGCCGAATTCGGGCGTTTCCAGCAGGTCGATCCGCTGGAATTCCGTGTTGCGGGAGGCGAGGACATTCTCTACTTTGATGGAGAGTTTGACATTGTCGGTGTGATTTTCACTGAACCAGAGTTCCATAGTGTTTTCTCAATTCCTGTCTGCTGTGGCAGATCTATTTTTTGGCCAGCACATTCAGGCTCTGAAGCGTGATGTCCTCGGTGCCGGACATCGAGCTGCCTTTTTCTCTGGCATAGCGGATGTAATCCAGTTGGTCCTGGGTTACGCGTTCGCCGGGGGCAAGGATGGGGATGCCCGGCGGATAGCACATAACGAATTCGGCGCAGACATAGCCCAGACTGGCCTCGATCGGGACGGAAATGGTGGGGGCGAAGAAGGCTTCCTTCGGACTCAGTACGACTTCGGGCTCAATATATTCGCTGCTGAGCAGACCGGCCGGCGAGCCGCTCCGGGTGCGGTAGATATCGGTCAGGGCCGCGATGAGACGCTCGATACCGGCCTGGCGATCACCTACGGAGAGGATGGCGAGGATGTTGCCCAGATCGCCGAACTCAATCTGAATGTCATAGTCGTCACGGAGGATGTCGTAGACTTCGATACCGGCCAAACCCATGGCGCGGGTGTGGACGGAGAGTTTAGTGCTGTCGAAGTAGCTGAAGGAATCGCCGTTACACATTTCTTCGGAGAAGGCATTGAAGCCGCCGATCGCATTGATCTCGCCTCTGGCATAGTCGGCCATGCGGACGACTTTGCGGTAGATTTCGCGGCCGTTGAGGGCGAGATTGCGCCTGGTGATATCGAGCGAGGACATCAGCAGGTAGGAGGCGGAGGTGGTTTGCGTGAGATTGATAATCTGACGCACGTAGCCGTCCCAGCCTTCCATCGCGCGCCCCATCAGGAGGAGGGAGCTCTGGGTCAGGGAACCGCCGGTCTTATGCATGCTGACCGCGGCCATATCGGCGCCGCACTGCATCGCGGAGGGCGGCAAGCCCTCGCCGAAATAGAAGTGGGTGCCGTGGGCCTCGTCTACGAGTACCCGCATGCCGGCCCGGTGGCCCATGTCGACGATTTTGGCCAGATCAGCGCAAACGCCGTAGTAGGTCGGGTTATTGACGAGGATGGCCTTCGCACCGGGGTGGGCATCGATGGCTTTCTTTACGTCGGCCAAAGCCATGCCCAGGGGGATCCCCAGAGCATCGTTCTGACCGGGGTCGACGTAGACGGGGCGGGCGCCGGTGAGGATGAGGGCGTTGATGGCGGAGCGGTGGACGTTGCGGGGCATGATGATCTCGTCGCCTTCGCCCACAGTGCTCATGACCATCGCCTGAACGGATGAGGAGGTGCCGTTGACCATGAAGAACGCGGAATCGGCGCCGAAAGCGTCGGCGGCCAGTTCAGACGCATCGCGGATCACCCCGATCGGGTGGATGAGGTTATCGAGGTGCTTCGAAGAATTCACATCGATCGTCATCGCCTGCTTGCCGAAGAAATCGGGCATTTCGGGATTGCCGCGGCCCTGTTTGTGCCCGGGAACATCGAAGGGCACGATCCGTTTGTCGCGGTAACGCCGGAGCGCGCTGTAGAGCGGCGCTTTCGTCTGGTCCATCCGATAGTCCATCAGCGGCCTCCGTAGATGTTTTTGCCGGAGAAAATCTCGATCATTTCTCTGCGGAGCGCCTGGGTGATCTGCTGGCGTTCGAACTCGTCCATTTCGGAGACACTGGCGCCGAAGACGTAGTTTTGGAGATTGATGTCTTTGATCAGCATTTTCGTGTGAAAAAGATTCGACTGGTAAACATTGATATCCAGGGCGTCGTAGAGGGCCAAAGTCGCCTCGCCGATATAATCCTGGATTGAGGTGATCTCGTGGTCCAGGAAATACTTGCGGCCGCTCCGGTCTCTGGTGAAGCCGCGCACCCGGTAATCGATGGTCATGATATCGGAGTCAAAACTCGAGATCAGGAAGTCCAGGGTATTCAGCGGCGAAACCGTCCCGCAGGTCGCCACCTCAATATCCACACGGAAAGTGGAGATCGCATTATTCGGGTGATATTCAGGAAATGTGTGAACGGTCAGGTGACTCTTGTCCAGGTGACCGAGGAGCTCATCATGGTGAGAGGCTAGGCGCAGATAGAGGTCGCGCTGAGCCTGCGAGAGCTCGTCGTCGATGCCGGCGCGGGTGTAGATGCCGAGGTTATTCGACGGATCGATGGTTTCGGTCGGCATGCCCTGATCGGCGATGAGGATATCGACGGACGCGCCCTGGGGGTCATAATCCTGTTTGGAGATGTTGAGCACATGGGCGCCGATCATTTCGGTGACGTCCAGCAGAATCGTGGTCAGACGCTCAGAGTTGTACTGCTCGTCAATATATTCAATATAAGCCTGCTGCTCCTTCTCGGATTTCGCATAGCAGATATCGTAGATATTGAAACTGAGCGTTTTGGTCAGATTATTGAAACCGTAGAGCGCGAGTTTTTCCACTTTCTGTCCCTGTCCCCTTTCCTGCCGAATCAACTTTTTCATGATATCATGATTCCACCGAATTTACCCGATTGTCGGAGGAATTTGATGAGAGACAAACGCATTCTATTAGCCAGTGAATCACCCCGCCGCAAGGAACTTCTCGCTCTGACGGGACTTAAGTTCGACACCACCGCACCCGCGATTGACGAGGCGGCCATTACCGCTGAGGTTCTTGACGGCCGGGAAGCGGATGAGCCTTTTGTCCGGGTCTGCAGGCGACTTGTGATGGCCTTGGCTTTGGCCAAAACCGAAGCCATGCAAGCTGAAGCCACTGTCGTTGTGGGCGCCGACACCGTCGTGGTGCTGGACGATCAGGTCCTGGGGAAGCCGAAGGACAGGGCTGAGGCGGAGAAGATGCTGAGATCGCTCCTGGGCCGGACCCATACCGTGGTCACCGGAGTCGCGATCAGTTCGGGGGACCGAAGCGATGTATTCTCCAGCGAAACCGAAGTGCGTTTCTTCCCTGAAGATCAATTCGCGGAAGACTGGATCGACCGCTACCTGGATTCGGGGTCGCCTCTGGACAAAGCCGGCGCCTACGGCATTCAGGACGAGGGCGCACTCCTGGTGGAGGCAATCGACGGGGACTTTTATACCGTCATGGGTCTGCCGATCGGCGAAACGGCGAGGCGACTTTTCAAGCACCTCTGAGCCAATGTCA
>CAZJTS010000087.1:0-7995 GCA_964548975.1 uncultured Fastidiosipila sp. | reverse complement strand
CCGATCTCCGTGATGACCACATCGGCTGCGGTCTGCTCACTTAGGCCATAGATAAACTGTTTTATCTCGTCAGTGATGTGAGGGATGGTCTGTACCGTGGTGCCGAGGTATTCGCCGCGGCGTTCCTTCTGAATCACGTTGGCGTAGACTTTGCCCGTCGTGAGATTGGAGAAGCGGTTCAGGTCCTCGTCGATGAAGCGTTCGTAGTGGCCGAGATCCAGATCAGTCTCGACACCGTCTTCGGTGACATAGACTTCGCCGTGCTGATAAGGACTCATCGTGCCCGGATCGACATTCACGTAGGGGTCGAGTTTCTGGGCGGCAACCTTCAGGCCGCGCGCCTTCAGTAGTCGCCCTAAGGATGCGGCGGTGATGCCCTTCCCGAGTCCGGATACGACACCGCCGGTTACAAAAATGAATTTCGTCATACGTTCTCCCCTCATTTGCGTAGGTAGTCGTCTCTGCTGGCGCCGACCGAGACATAGGTGATCTTGCAGCCGACGGCCTCCTCTAGATAGAGGACATAATCCCGGGCCGCTCGCGGGAGATCTTCGAAGCTGCGACAGTCGGAGATGTCTTCGGTCCAGCCTTCGACATACTCATAGACGGGTTTTGCCTGCTCCAGAACCGCAGTGGACGGAAAGTGGGTGATCCGCTCGCCATTGACTTCGTAGGCCGTACAGACCGGGATACGCTCCATGCCGGAGAGTATGTCTAACTTCGTCAAGGCCAACTCTGTCGGCCCCTGGAGGGCTACTCCATAGCGGGAAGCCACAACATCGAAGCCCCCGACGCGGCGTGGACGCCCGGTTGCGGCACCGTATTCACCGCCGGCGGCCCGCAAAGCGTCTGCTTCCGCCCCGAACAGTTCACACACAAAAGGCCCCTCGCCGACACAGGATGAATAGGCTTTCATAATGCCCAGCGTAGCGTCCAGTTTTTTGGCCGGTATACCTGCGCCGATGCACGCATAGGCGGCCAAAGTCGTCGACGACGAGGTGTATGGGTAAATACCGAAGTCAATGTCTCGCAAGGCGCCGAGCTGCGCTTCGAACATCACCTGCTTACCGGCTTCAATGGCCTCAGTGAGGTAGGTGGTGCTATCTTGGATGAAGGGGAGCAGAGGCGTGCCGTTCTCCTCAAGCCATTGATATAAGGTTTCGGCATCCGTTGAGCTGTTGTAGCCGGCGAGTGTCAGGTTTTTCCACTCCGCGATCTCCCGGAGTGTCTCCTTCAGACTTGAGAGATGAAAGAGATCGCCCATGCGCAGCGTCTTTTTCAGGTATTTGTCCGCATAGACTGGGGCAATCCCCCGTCGGGTGGAGCCGAATTTCTTGTCGCCGAGCCTGTCTTCCTCGAGACCGTCCAACTCGCGATGGTAGGGCAGGCAAATCGTTGCCCTGTCGCTGATCACCAGTTGTTTAGGCGTGATGGTGACGCCTTTCTCGCGCAGCGCTTCGATCTCTTCTTTCAGGTGTTCCAGATCGATGACCATCCCGGGGCCCAGGACATTCGCCGTCTCCGAACGGAGAATCCCCGACGGCAAAAGGTTCAACACGAACTTGCCCTGAGGATTCACGATGGTGTGCCCGGCGTTGTTGCCCCCCTGATAGCGCACGACGATGTCATAGTCTTCGGAGAGCAGATCGACCATCCGGCCCTTGCCCTCATCGCCCCAATTAATACCCACAATTGCTGTTAACATAGTTCTCCCGCCTGACTTTTCGGCCCGAATAAATTTACGAGAAATATTTTAGCATTAATTTTTCTGAGAAATTGTCTTACTTAGCAGAACATATTCCGTCACCTGATCCACGTGGGCAATCCCGTAGGTCCCGGTGACCTTACCCTCATGAATCAGGGCGGCAGTTAGAGAACTCCCTTGCGCCAGGATCTTCTCGACCTGGCCAAAAAGTAGCGCCTGCCCCAGCCCCACATGCTCGGGGGCGACACCTAAATAGAGCATGATATAGTGCTTCGCCCGGCGCTTACGCAGGAGAATTCGCAGGAGTGTCCAGGGTGTGAGCCGTCGAAAAGGCAGATTGCCGTAGTCGGGCAGTGTCACGGCGAAGCCGCAGAGCTTGTCGTCCTTATACGCGAGCTCCACAAAAGGGAACGCCACCAGAGGTTTGAGCACCGAGAAGAGTTCACGGAACTCTGCCGGCGAGATGGGTTGGAAGGTCGGGAACTCCTGGTAGAGCTCCAAGAGCAGCCGGCTGAACTCATCCAAGACACTGTCCCACTCCTCCGCTCGGGGTTGGCGAAGGTCGTAGCCTTTGGCCAAAGCCCGGTCTCTGCGCTGCCTGAGCTTCTCCGGGGGCCGCCGGAGCCGGGCCAGTGAGTCCTCGAAGTGATTGGAATAGTAACGCTCGGCGACCTTGTAGCCACGTTCGAGGAAAGCGTCGTAGTACCAGGCTTGTTGCCAGGGCTCGCCGGTGAAGGGCGCTTGGCGCTCGTTCAGGAGCCGGAGTCGGTAGCCGAGCCAGAAACTCCCGTTGACCGGTCCGACGAGCTTACCGTCGACCAGGGCTTCAGCGTGGTCCAGGAGCGTATGAAAAGCCTCCGTGTCCGCTGCTTCCAGAAAGCCGAAATAAGTAACCTGCTCGTAGCGGATCAGGCAGCAACGCGCCACCGGCTTGTCTTTATAGAGGAGGAGAGCGGTTAGGTGAAAGTGTTTTGAGAGAAGGTGGGAGTTTTCAAGGAGGGCTTTCAGGTCCTTCGTGTTCTGGGTGCGGCAAGCGGGTGGATAGAGCTGTTTATGCAGCTTCAGAAAATCTCGGATCTGCCTAGGGCTGCCCCTACCGGCTGCGAACGTTTCGAGGGTCATTCGAGTACCTCTATCTCGCCGGTGGCGCCGTTGAGGCGGATCCGATCGCCGGTTTTCAGCTTGCGCGTGGCGTCCTTCACGCCAGTGATCGCGGGGATTCCGAGCTCGCGGGCGATGATGCCGGTATGGGAGAGGAGGGAGCCTTTCTCGGTAATGAGGCCTTTGGCCTGGACCAGAAGATAGACCCAACCGGGATCGGTCAGGGGGGCGACCAGGATTTTGCCGCGGGTTTGTTCGGCGGCTTCGTTGCCGTAGGTCACCAGGACCTCACCCTCCACCTCGCCGTTGGAACAGGGGGTACCGCTGAGGTCGGCAGCTGAGCCGGTCAAGCTCAGGTCCCCGATCCGGCGGTGATTCTTTTCGAAAATCTCCCCGGCAAATTCGACACGCGAGTAGGTTGGTAAGCTCCGGTAGAGTTCATAGCGGGCTTTGCGTTGCCGGACGATCTCCGGCAAATCTGCAGGTGGATTCATGACTTCAGCCAACTCCAGATAGAAGACATCTCTTGTGTCCTCGAGATCCAGGTGCTTTGCGAGTTCGAGGAGGATCTCTCGTACCAGGCCATAGATGCGGCTTCGGTGGAAACGTGAGAGTTCTCGATTTCTGATGCCTGTGCGGGCGGGGCCGGACCAGAGTTTCAGGCGGAGGCGCTCGGCCCAAGGTAAGTTCCGGACGAGAGCAGTGCCGGCGGCCCGGTCTTTGGCCTGTTGAGCATGAATAGCACGTACACGGGACTCAAGCACTTCCGGTTGAGCGGCGTAATAGGCCACACTCTGATCGAGCAGCTCGGGATCGGAGCGGAAGGTCTCGGTCTCGAGTTTCAGCTCTTCCGGGCTACGGTCGCCGTAGAGTCTCAGAAACTCGCTGCGTGCGGCAGGATATTCGGGTGACCCATGCAGGCGTACCAGATCCAGGAGTGCCAGGACCGGCTCGAGACTGGCCAGGTCGCTGAGCCCGGTCAGGGCCTGAGTGCTGATCCGACTGTCATCGGGGAGGCCTTTGCGGAGGAGGCCGGTGAAGAGGAAGGCATAGAGGTCGTTCAGGAGGGTGATATCCCAGCGAGAGGTGAGCTCCGTTTCCAGATTGCGGAAGAGCGCTTTCAATTCGTCAGCGGATAGTCCGGGGCGAAGGCGCTTACGGTAATCCCTTTCGAGCTCCCGAAACCAGCGGTCCAAGGCGCGCATTTGGCGCGGTACGGTCAGGAACTGGCCGATGACGCGGAGGTAGAAACGGACCCTCTTGAAGAAGCCCAGCGCCGGCTTCGTGGGGGTATAGCTGCGGTTCTCCACACCCATCATGTCCTGCCAGATTGGGATGATGCGCTCGGCGTGGGGGAGGTACTCCAGCATGCGGTACCAGCTGTCGATTCTGTAGTAGAGTCGGCCGTGCCAGGCAGCGACCATCGGCTCGGTGAACGCTTGCTTCAGAAGGCGCCTGGCCAGACCGCTGAAGACCGAAGCGTAGGCGAGCCTCGCAAAAGAAATGGACAGCGGCAAGGTGATCCCGGGGTAGCTTTCGACCAGGTTCGAATTGTCGAGAATGACCCGTTCGTCGGCCAGGGTCGTAATGGGACGGAGCTGTAAGAAATAGATCTTATCAGCGACGATGGAGAATTCCAGATCCCTACCCGCGCCGGCAATTCCGGCGGCGTCGATCAGCTGATCGATCAGGGGCTGGCTGAGCAGTGGGCTGCCCTCATCGGGTACATAGTAGAGGGTTTGCTCTACCGGATTATGGAAGTAGGAGGTGACGGGGGTCTGGCCTCCGACGACACCATCACCGGCACCGTAGCCGACCTGGATGACCGTTTCCGACAGCAGCCCTTGCGGGTGAGAGGTGAAGAGAATTCCGGAGATCTCAGCGTCAACCATTTCCTGGATGATGATATCCATCGCGAGCTCGGAGAGGGATACGCCGTGATTCTCGGCATAGAGGCGACCGGCCGGCGCGAGTAAGGACAGGACCGCGTCCGTCATCCGTTCGGGGACGTCTTCCAACGGCACATCCAGAAACGTGCGAAAGATCCCGGCAAAAGAGAGGTCCTCACTGTCCTCCACGGAAGCCGAAGAGCGAACGGCATAGAGTCGATCGGCGGGGAGGTCAGGGATGATCTGTGAGTGAAGGAGTCGCTGCTTGAGTTCTTTTCTCAAGGCGGCCGCCGGGCGATCGTCGAGCGCGAGTCCGGAAGTCAGTTCCTCCCAGGTGAAGACAGTGAAATCCGGGACAGGTAGACCTATGGCTCTGAGCCTCAGGAGACCGGCGCTTTTTCCGGACGTCGCCATCAGGCGATTCGCCCCCAGACGAGAAAGGCGGCGACCGTCAGGAGCATCAAGCCTTCGATGACGTAGGTATAGCGCTCGATATCGCGGATCAGGGGGAAGTCAGGTTGTTTTACGTAGCGAATGAAGCGCCAGGTCATCCAGGCGGCTGCGAGCGCCAGTAAGACCGCACTTATGCGGTTGAGATTCCAGACGAGGAGGATATTTGTCACGATATCCAGCAGGGTCAGGATGGCGATAAAGCGCACCGCGCGCTTGACGCCGAAGAGTTTCGAATATGTGGTATAGGCTGTTTCCTCTTCAGGGGCGCGAATCTTGCGCCCGATTTCCCAGATGAGCGCCGGGAAGTAGAGGGTGAAGGCGGCCAGGAAAACGTAAAGCCGATACCAGACGAGGTCGTACTTGATCACGGTAAACGAAATCACATAGATATTCATGACCATCTGGATGGGGTTGTGCGTGATGAGGGCGAGGGGGAGGCTGGGCTGGATTTTGGCCCGGGCAAAAAACCAGACCGACATCAGGAGCCCGTAAATAAAGAGGAAAAGGAAAAACCAGAAATTGTTCATGAAGAAGAGGTTCAGGAAAAAGGTCACGCCGAGGGTGATGACGAGCACGATCTTGAGATCGGTTTTGCGGACCTTGCCGGAGGGGAGGGCACGATCCGGGAAAAGTTCCTTATCGCTCTCATAGTCCTTGAAATCATCGGCGATCCTCAGAAACATCAGGAAACTGAAAACGGTGAAACTGCCGATAATCTCCTGATAGCTGATCCGGAAGGCGGTGATGCCGGCATTCAGGAGGATGATGAAATAGATCCCGAAGAAGACGATCAGGGCTAGAAGCAAACGGGGGAGGAGCGGGTACATTTCCCGGAAATAAATCTGTAGTCGTTTCAGCATAATAGTTCTCCAATGGCTTCGCCGGATTGCACCTTGGTTTCGATGCCTGCGGCCGACTGGGCGAGGATGTCCTCTGCTAATTGTACGCTATTTGCCGGCCAAAGCTGTACGATTGTGGACCCACCCAGGCTAAAGTGGCCCTTCGGGTCGCCTCTCCGGAAAGGCGCGGGTGGCAAATTATGAATCGCGCCGACCTGGAGCGCGCCCACCTCCATAGTGATCATGCGGCAGTCGCCGACCACCTGGAGCTGGAATTCCCGTTTGTTTTCGGCCCAGACCTTGAAGCGATCCGAGAAGGCGCTGACCGTATGAAGTCGCCCGGAAATGCTGCGCCGTTCGAGCTCGCTGCCGTTGTGGGTGTGAATATAGTGGTGGCAGTCACTGACGGTCAAGCGGTAAACCAGGCAGCTGCCGCCCGTAAAGGCTCGGGCCAAAGCCGCGTCTCGCAAAAGCTCTTCGACCGTGTAGCTGAGCCCTTTCACCGGGATCCTCCCGTCGTCGTTGATGTCATAGACCAGGAGGCGACTGTCCGCCGGCGCAATGAGCGCAGGGGGCGGAGCAATCGGCCTTACACCCGGCTTGAATTGGCGTTCGAAAAAGTCGGCAAAACTGCTGTATTCTCTGGCTTCGAATTCATTCAGATCGATATTGTGCTGGGCCACAAACTCCGGAATCAGTTCGCGGGACCCCGGCCGTCTCATGCGCTTGGCATGGAGCCGGGAATAAAGTGAGCCGGTGACCAGGCGCCGCAGAAGACGGCCCGCCCACTGCTGATAGATGAAACCCAATGCCCCGGCGCGGTACTGGGGTTCAGTCACTATTTCTTTCGTCCGGCGATCGTAGACTTGCATCGATCACCTCAGAATAATCAAGTAAACGACGGTGAGGGCGATGGCCAGAAGACCCAGGCCGATCATCGCTTTGAGCCGGGGTTTCGGAATAGGGATATCCAGGATGAAGAGGAGCCCTGTCACTAGGATGATACCAAGGTAGAAGATCTCATACACCCCGGGCAGCACGTAGTTAAGGAGTCTGGCGAAAGGGAAGATCAGCGCGGCATAGGTGACGGGAAGCCCCCGATAATGTTGAACAGGCGTATCGCCCGCTGCAACGGAGAAATCCGCCAAGCGAGCCAGCCCGGCCACCACATAGAAGATATAGATAACGAGATAGAAGGGGTTGCCGAAACCTTGGCCAAAGGCCAGCACAATCGGTAGAAGCAGGAAACTCACGACATCCGCCACGGTATCGAGCTGAATGCCGAAGGCCTTTTCTTCCGGGGTGCGTTTCACGCGCCTGGCCACCGTGCCGTCAAAAAGATCTGCCACACCGGCCCAGATCAGGCAGATGAAGCCGGCCTCAATCGGCCCAAATAGGCTCAGGTACATCCCCAGAACAGAGAGACTGACCCCAAGATAGGTTAAATATACGGATGGATTCCATTTGCCCAGAATCATGTTTCCTCCACCAGGATTTCGCCTGTGCCGCCATCGATCGTGATCCGACTGCCGTCCCGGATCAGCTCGGTGACGCGGTCGGCGGCGACAATGCAGGGCAGTCCGTATTCTCTTGAAACGATCGCCGCATGACAAAGCAGCCCGCCGTATTCGGTCACGATACCTGACAGTATAGCGAACTTAGAGGTCCAGCCGGTGTCCGTGAATTTCGTGACGAGAATGTCTCCGGGCGCGATGCGGTCGATTTCGTCCCGCGACATTATTACTCGCGCTGTGCCGGTCACCCGACCGTTATTCGAGCCGAGGCCCTTGAGCGCAGCCTCACCGAGCGAAGGCAGGTCGGCGGTGAAATCAGGACCGATCTCATTAGCCGGTTGGTAGTGTCTGTAGGCGTCATAATAGAGGCGGTTTCGCTTTATCAAGGCGCGAAGTTCCTGCTTCGTCAAGCGGGAGTGGAGATAGTCTCGGACGTCGCTTTGTTTCAGGAACCAGATGTCGTCGACTTTGGCCAAAACCCCGGCTGCGGAGAG
>CAZJTS010000086.1:0-8059 GCA_964548975.1 uncultured Fastidiosipila sp. | reverse complement strand
TTTGATTATTCCATTTATGATCGCCGGGCCAAAGCCGAGGACGGCGTTTTCAGCCGCAGAGTGATCGTGGGCGCCCGCTATGACAGTGATCCCGCGTCCCCACCTGAAGCCGATGGCGTCTCGGATAATGCCTCCGGTGTCGGTGCGCTGATCCTGCTCGCCCAACAGCTGAAGCGTGCCCCGATGGGCTATGACGTCACACTGGTCTGGTTCGGTGCCGGATTCGCCGGCAATATCGGGGCGAGTGTTTTCATGGGCGGAGTTGATAATACCGAACGTGCCCGAACGGATGCTTTCTACGAATTCCGCAGTCTTTACAGTGGCTCCAAGCTCTATGCGAATGCCGGTCTTTCCTCACTCTATCCCAACCGCAAATATTCTCTGAGACAGCCGCTCTATGATGTCGCCTCCATTGCCCTCAATCAGGGAGTGGCGAGACGGACCGGGGTGACGCTTTTCCAGAATCAATCGACTTTCCTGATCCCTAATCCTTTAGCCGATCAGGCATCACCCTTTACGGGCGGCGGTACGATCCCGAGCGAAGTCGCCTTCCGCGAGATCAGTTCAACGCGTTCGGATTACCGCGTGTTTGATCAGGCGGGCATTCCCTGCATTCTCTTCGAGTCCTATGACTTCAATTCCGATACTTACGCTGAGCTGAAAGAAAACCCGGATCCGAACTATCAGTCAACGGAGTATCGTATCCGTGGTACCGCCTTCGACAGCATCGCCAGTCTCGCCGATTTTAACGATCCTGATACCTTGACGAATCGGATCAATGCATCCGCTTTTCTGGTCTTCAAGGCCATCGAAAACGGTGTCCTCGGAAGCGAGATGTATTAACGCCACATTTACAATCAGATTCACTTCTTTGGCCTGAATGTTCTGGTATAAAAGGACGTTTTAGGCGATAATATACTTGAAAGAAAACAAGGAGGTGACGAACTGAATGGAGTATATGTGGATTTTTTGGCTCATTGCATTTTTAGCATTTTTGGTCCTGGAATTCGTAACTGTAGCCATGGTGAGTATTTGGTTCGCAGGGGGGAGTCTGGTCGCGCTGCTCATGGCTTTGGCCGGAGTGGACGTCGCGTATCAGATCATTGTGATGCTCGTTGTGTCACTGGTCTTGCTGGCCATATTCTTCGTACTGCGTAAGCGACTCGGTATCCTGCCCCAGCAGAAACAGGCAACGAATGCCGATCGTCTGATTGGCAAAACCGGAGAAGTCATATTGACCATCGATCCGGTCGAGAACATCGGCCAGGTCCAGGTGAACGGCCAGATCTGGAGCGCCCGGACGGATCTCCCTCAGAGTATCGCCACCGGAACAAGCGTGCGTATCGTTGAGCTTCGCGGCGTCAAGCTCGTCGTCGTGCCATCGGTTGAAGCAACAAGCCCTGCCGGTTCATAAGTTGAAAAGATAGAGAAGGAGTAACACATGCTGAATCATTTCTTAATTAACGTCAACCCGGGCGGTATCCTGATTATCGTCCTTGCCGTCCTCATTATTGTCCTGATCCTGTCCTGTATCAGGATTGTGCCTCAGGCGTCGGTGTCCATCATTGAGCGCTTAGGTGCTTACCGTACGACCTGGGATACCGGACTTCATTTCAAGGTGCCTTTCATTGATCGGGTTGCCCGGAGAATCTCCCTGAAAGAACAGGTCGCGGACTTCAATCCTCAGGCGGTGATTACAAAGGATAACGTTACTATTCAAATTGACACCGTCATGTTCTATCAGGTGACCGATCCTAAGCTTTACAGCTACGGTATCGAGAATCCGATCATCGCTATCGACAACTTATCCGCCACTACTTTACGTAATATCATCGGTGACCTTGAGCTCGACCAGACCCTGACCTCGAGAGATCTGATCAATACCAAGATGCGCATCATCCTGGATGAAGCGACAGACGCCTGGGGCATCAAAGTTAACCGGGTTGAGCTGAAGAACATTCTGCCGCCGCGTGAAATCCAGGATGCCATGGAGAAGCAGATGAAGGCTGAGCGTGAAAAACGTAAAGAGATCCTCATCGCTGAAGGTCATAAGGAATCCGCTATCCGTAACGCTGAAGGTAATAAGCAGTCCGCCATCCTGAATGCGGAAGGTAAGAAGGAAGCCGCCATCCGCGAAGCGGAAGGTCAGGCGCAGGCCATTCGTGAAGTTTATGCCGCTCGTGCCGAAGGTATGCAGCTCCTGAAAGATGTCCATGCTGATGAGCCCTTACTTGCTTTGCGCAGCATGGAAGCTATGGAGCGTGTGGCTAACGGTCAGGCGACTAAGATCATCATTCCTTCGGAAATGCAGAATTTCGCCTCTCTCGTAGCGGGTGTACAAGCGCTCGCTTCCACACCGGACCCTGAACCCGGCACCAGAAGAACCGCCGGAACGCCGGGCATGATAGACGATCCGACAGCCGGCACCAAAAACCCGCCGGAGCATCCGGAGATCCTCAGAGGCAATCGAGGCGTTTAAGCCATGTTACTGGGCCTAAATATTCGCAATTTTCGTATTCTCAGAAACGCCTCGCTGGGCATTCTGAGCGAGAATACTGAAGAAACCGAGGCAGGACGAGAGTCCTGCCTTTCCTATCCTCTGAGGCCGCTGACCGTCCTGGTCGGGGACAACAGCAGCGGTAAATCGTCTTTGGTCGAAGCCATCAGCTTTCTGAGAGATGCTGTGGTGTATGGGCTGGACGATGCTGTGAGGCGAGATTATCGTGCGGGCTTTAGGGACCTCTTGTCTTATGGCTCAGCGGAGGATATTCAGATCGAGCTTTGTCTTTTCCTCGCTGATACGGTGTATCTTTATAAAGCCGGTATCGGTCAGCCCGAGGATCCCTGTTTTACTTTTGAGAAAGTCAGTATTCTCCCGGATGTCAAGGATCTTGAGGCTTTCTTTGGCGGTGTGCCCGGGAGGGAAGAATTTACTGTCCTCGCAGAGTCTAGAGGGGACACTCACTCGGTTTTGGCCAAAGCCCGGGACAGTAGACTTCAAGCTCTGCACAATTACCTCAAGAATATCTTCGTTATCAGAAAACTCAATGAAGAGAGTGCCTCCTACCATGATGTACATCGGCCAAAGCGGGACGAGTTTGTCGTCCCTACGGCTGAGCCTGAACTCGAGCGCTCCGGAGCGAACGTTCGCGAATGGTTAGCTTACTGGCGAGAAAATGATCCGGAGTATTATTCTATGCTCTCGGAGAAAATGCGTGAGATCCTGCAGATCCGCAGGAAAGGCGGGCCGGTCGAATGGCTTTCGCATCTTACAGGGGCTGAGCTGAATCTTTTCCTGATCCTTGTTCTATTGAATCTCAAAACACCTCGATCGCTACTTTGTATAGAGAACCCGGATCAAGGGCTTTTCCCGGATAAAGTCGATCATCTCGCGCGCGAGTTACGCCATTTCAGTTTACTCAATCCCTCTAAGCAAGTGCTGATGACCACCATGCAGATGAATCTGTTGGAAAATATGGCCGCGGAAGAAGTTTGGGCTTTTTCTCTGGTGGATACAGAGGAGGATGCGTCCGAAGAGATCAGGATTCACTGTGTCGCGAAAGATCCTCTGATCCAGGCCATGTACGCTGAGGGCGTGGGTCTCGGCACCTTATTTTACGGAGGCTATTTTGCCTGACGGACCCAAACTCAGAATAGAAACACTGATCGAAGACAAATCCGGTACGGTGCTGCTGAGGCATATCCTGCAGAAGTATTTTCAGGAACGCCAAGACCGACTGGCCTACGAGCTCTACCTCAGGCCCCATAAGGGGCTAGGTAAGCCACCGCCGGCGGGTCGGGTTACGCCCAATAAACATAGTTATGGGCTGATGCACCTGCTCCCCGCGAAGCTTCGGGCTTACCAGCGGACCTTCGACCCCCGCCATACACTCCTCATAGTGGTACTGGATGCGGACCGCGAGGATCCGTCTACTGTCTTTGGGGAACTCGCCGACACCCTTCATCAATACGCACCGGATCTCAAAGCGGCGATCGGGATTGCGGTAGAAGAGATGGAAGCTTGGTTGATGGGGGATTTCTCGGCAATCAAGCGTGCCTATCCTGAAGCGGATAAAGGGCGCTATTTACGATATCAACAAGATGCCATTTGCGGTACCTGGGAGTTTCTGGCAGAAGTAATCCTGGGACCGAACGCCGCCGCTCTGATTAGAGCAGGCTATCCTGCGGTGGGAACTTACAAGACCACCTGGGCTGAGTCTATAGCGCCTCACCTGAGTTTGGCCGGCAACCGTTCTCCCAGTCTCAAGCGTTTCCTGAACGCAATGGATCGGGTGATTGAGCGAATGAGCGTTTCAGAAGAGGAAGCAAGCTATGCGTTTTACTGAGCTGATCGGCCGGGTACCGGAGTCGATTTATATTCACATCCCTTATTGCATCAGAAAGTGCCCTTATTGCGATTTCGTCTCCTATTGCCTTCAGGATGTGGCGCTCACCACTGGAGACTACATTGACATTTTACTCAAGGAAATCGATCTTCTGCTTGAGCGAGATGAGGCGGTGCCGTTTCGTACGATCTACTTCGGCGGTGGTACCCCTTCAGTCCTGCCGGCAGAGCTTTTGATCCATGTACTGGAGCGGATCCGGAGCAGGAGAATCCTCGCTGAGGACTGTGAAATCACATTGGAAATGAATCCGGGTGCCCTGGATAGCGAAGGACTCGCTGAGCTCAGACAAGCGGGCTTTAATCGTCTTTCGGTCGGTCTTCAGACTTCGTGTGACGATCTCCTAGAGAAAATCGGGAGAATCCACAGTTCAGCGGATTTCGATCGCGTCATCCGAGCGGCCTTAGCCGCCGGTTTCCGGAATATCAGCGCCGATTTGATCAGCGCGCTGCCGGGGCAAACGTTAAGTGATGTGGAAGCGGACGTACGCTTTCTTTTGGCCTATCCCTTAACACATATCTCGGTCTATTCACTGATCATAGAAGAAGGGACACCGTTCGGGGAGATCTATAGAGAAGGGGTCCGGCCTTTGCCGGATGCCGAAACTGAACGTGCGATGTACCATAAGGTCAGAGCTTTGCTGAGCGAGGCCGGTTACATTCCTTACGAGATCAGTAACTATGCAAAGCCGGGCTTCGAGAGCAGGCACAACCTGGCTTACTGGCTGGGAATGCCCTATTACGGTTTCGGGGCAGGCGCAGCCTCTTTCGTCTCGGGCTTCCGGCGTACGAATCCGGCGGATCTCGAAGTCTATAAGGCGCAGGTCTTGGCCGGCCGGCTGGCTGATGTTGAAGAACACATCGATGAGGCGGAGGCGGTGAAGGAATTCTTCATCTTTCGCTTGCGCTTGAAAGAAGGTTTTTCAGAAAGCGATTATGTCGAGCGCTTTGGCCAAAAAATTCCTGAACCTATACTAGAGACGCTTCAGAAATTCCGCCACCAGGGTTTACTGTCCTATGAGCAGGGGCGGTGGGCCTATACGGAGAAAGGCTTGGATCTGGCGGACCTGGTGGCTCGCGCGTTGATCTAGGCTTTGTTGATAGTTTGTTCAAAATAGCATTTGACTTTTGTCTGATAGGTGATTGACTTTATTTGTCCTTTATTTTATTATGCTTTTAGCACTCGCGAATAGAGAGTGCTAATTTATGAAAGAAGGAGCTAGTCATGACATTGGATGAACGCCAGCAATGGATCTTAAAGTCGATAATCGATACCTTTGTTAGTACTGCGGAACCCGTAGGTTCCAAGGCCATTGCATCGCAGTCCGATTCACCGATCAGCTCTGCTACGATCCGTAACGAAATGGCTGAATTGGAGGCTCTGGGCTATCTGGAGCAGCCGCATACCTCAGCCGGACGGGTACCGACAGATAAGGGTTATCGTGAGTATGTCGATAATCTGATGCAGCCGGCGGCTTTGTCGCAAGTGGAGAAAGATCAGATTCGCCATGAGCTAAGCACCCGCATCTATGAGGTGAACGATCTGCTCAAGCGCGCCACGTCCTTGTTATCCACAAGTACGGGCTATGCCACAGTGACCTTGACCCCCATGGAGAATGCCAGTTATATCACTCAGCTGAAGCTCCTGGAGATTGAACCCGGACGCATCCTGGTGATTGTTGTACTCTCTGCCGGACTGGTCAAAGACCGGATTATCCGCATCAGCGACATGGTCACGCCGGAACAGTTACAGATCGTTGCCAAATCACTCGAGGAAGGCTTACACGGTGTGCCTATCCATGAAATTACCTTGGTCACGGTAGAGTCGGCACTGGCCGAAGGCTTGGAAGTACCGGATCCGGTGCTCAACCAGATTCTTTACGAAGCCTACATCTCGATCAAACAGGCAGACCACTTGGATCTCTATATGGACGGCGTTTCGCAATTGTTCATCCAACCGGAATTCCGTGAGCCGGCACAGGTGCACCGGGTTTACAATGCCCTCCACACGGACGGCCTGATTACAGGCTATCTGACGGAGCGCCTGGAAGGACAGACGGATGTGCCTTTCATGATCCGGATCGGCCAGGAGATTGAACTGGATGGCATGGATGCCTGCTCGCTCGTGACCACGACCTACAGTCTGGGTGAGCGCCTGCACGGTAGGATCGGCGTTATCGGACCTAAACGAATGGCCTACGACAAGGTAATTCCCCGAATCAGCTTTATTCGCGAAAGCGTTAAGGAATATTACGGAAGCAATAAAGAAAACCGCGCATAATTGTGCCGTTGGTTTTGGCAGAGATAGAGGAGGCAGAATGATAGACGAGACGAATGATGAAGTGAAGGATCTGAATGAAGAGATCGAAGAAGAAACTTCGGTAAACGTCGATGAGACGCTAAGCGAGGACCATGAAGATGAAGAGTCTGAAGCCACAGGCGGCAAGCTCTTCAAGAAGTCAACAGTGAAGCGAGCGAAGTATCAGGAACTGGAAGCAAAGTACGAAGCCGCTCTGGAAGAAATCGACAGTCTGAAGGACAGCAGAATGCGACTGATGGCGGAATATGAGAACTACAAGCGCCGCACACAAAAGGAAAAGCTGCAGCTCTACAGTGATTCGATCGCTACGGTGACGCAAGACTGGCTGCCTGTCCTCGATAATCTCGAGCGAGCAACAGCCGCTGTAGATCAGCTGGATGAAGACAGCGACGAATCCACGATCCAGAAGACGGCAGACGGAATTGCTCTCATCAATAAGCAGGCCGTTGACGTGATGGCGAAGCTGGGCGTCAAAGAAATTGAGGCATTGAATCAGCCTTTTGACCCCGAGTACCACGAAGCAGTGATGCGTGTGGACTCTGAGGATGATATAGAACCGAATACAATCGTTGAAGTATTTGCAAAAGGATACATCTACGGCGATCGTGTCATCAGACATAGTGTCGTCAAGGTAGCTAATTAATAGTTAAGCAGGAGGAAAAGAATTATATGGCAAAAGTAATAGGAATTGA
Organism: uncultured Fastidiosipila sp.; assembly: GCA_964548975.1. Taxonomy (GTDB): domain Bacteria; phylum Bacillota; class Clostridia; order Saccharofermentanales; family Fastidiosipilaceae; genus JAAYZH01. Next base: position 645 of record CAZJTS010000086.1, on the reverse strand, counting down.
TCTGGGTACTACAAACTCTGTTGTGGCCGTTATGGAAGGCGGCGAACCGGTTGTTATTCCCAATCCCGAAGGTGCGAGAACCACACCATCTGTTGTGGCGTTCAATAAGAACGGTGAGAGACTCATCGGTCAGGTCGCAAAACGTCAGGCGGTCACCAACCCCGATCGTACTGTCATGTCGATCAAGCGCGAGATGGGATCGAACTTCAAGACAACGATCGATGATAAGGTCTATACCCCTCAGGAAATCTCTGCAATGATTCTGCAGAAACTGAAGAACGATGCTGAAGCCTATCTGGGTGAAACAGTCACTCAGGCGGTCATCACAGTACCTGCATATTTCAGTGATGCCCAGCGTCAGGCGACTAAGGATGCCGGCCGCATTGCCGGTCTGGAAGTCTTACGTATCATCAATGAGCCAACCGCAGCCGCGCTGGCCTATGGTCTGGACAAAGAACAGGATCAGAAGATCCTCGTCTATGACCTGGGTGGCGGTACCTTCGACGTCTCTTTGCTGGAGATCGGTGACGGTGTTTTCGAAGTCTTGGCTACAGCCGGTAATAACCGCCTGGGTGGTGACGACTTCGATATGGAGATCGTTAACTGGATGGTCCAGGAATTCAAGAAGTCTGAAGGTCTGGATCT
>CAZJTS010000085.1:0-8077 GCA_964548975.1 uncultured Fastidiosipila sp. | reverse complement strand
ACTGAATGGAGAGCTGTTGATAGCCGGAGCACCGACATCGTTCGGACTGAAGCTCTGCGCATTGGCCTCAGGCGCTTGTACTCCAGCAGTGCTGATATCCTCTGTTCTGACCATCGGTGTGCTGACTTCCAAGATACTGAATTCTTGAGTTTCCATATTGAAAACCTCCTTTGTTTTCTTCCATTTAGAATACAAGGAGTCAGGGCTTAGTTGGGCCCCAAAATTCCTACAAATTGCAACAATTTTGGCCAAGTCACCGTTAGCCGCTCTATGAGCCGATTCCACAAAGGGGTATCAATATTCCTGTGCTTTTGCTAAAATTGGCGATACAATCAGTCGATTATCATTCAGAAATTCTGAGTTAAAGGACGTTTCTATGCTAAGCAGATCATTTGAAGTAGAACCCGATGAGAACCAAATCCACTTGGAAGAACTCCCTTTGGTATTGGAAGGCATGCAACAATTCTTCCCTGAAGGTGACTCGATCAGTAAACCTAGCCGCCATCCCGCCTATGAGCTAACATATGTGCGTTCAGGCAAGCTCGATTACATTGTAAAAGGCAAGCGGTATCAGCTTGTTCCGGGTTCCACGATCGTAGTACAGCCCGACATCCCGCATAGTTATGTCGTGAATGAGGAGTGTGACGTTGCGTGTGTCTATTTTTCGATTAGACCAGAAATCTCGGGCAGTAAGGATGCTTTCTCTTCTGTGAAACTTGATCCCTATGCGGACTTTCTGAACTTTGCCGGGGCTGATGAAGATCTTGATAATCCGAAGGAACAGGATCAGGACGTCATGCTGATCAAGGGCAAGGGCAGACGCGAAATAGCGGTCGTCGTCGAAGAGATTATTAGCGAGAACAAACAGAACGAGTATGGCAAAGTTCTCATGCTCCAAGCTTTGGGATTGAAGTTATTGGTCGAGTTCTCCCGTGCGCTGAAAGCCGAGTGGGAAGAGAGCCTCAAGGTGAAAACCGGCAAGGCCAAAGAACTGGTCCATATTGCCAAGGAGTATATTGAGACGAACTTTGATCGCAACATCGCCGTTGCGGATATTGCCGGGCATGTGTTCTTGAGCCAAGGTTATTTCGCCAGAGCATTCAGAGATGAAATGGGCATGAGCCCGATGGCTTATCTGATGCAAGTCAGAGTGAATAAGGCCTGTGAACTCCTGGATGATACCGATATGAAGATTTCGACGATTGCGAGACGTGTGGGCTTCTCCAGTCCGCAACGCTTCAATGCGGCCTTCCGCAAAGAGATGGATACAACACCCATGGCTTACCGAAAAGAGCCTGACGAGGAGTAGTTTTCCGGCGGCACATTGACTTTCATTGAATGACCTCAGCAGAAAAGTGACTTCTGTGGTATAATTTATGTATCTTTGTGCTAATCGGGAGGTTCAAGCGATGATTATTAAGAGTGAACTGGAAATGTGCAAGCGTGATATGGAAGCATGCATCGGAAGAAAGGTTCGCTTGAAGTCAAACGGTGGTCGTAAACGCACGATAATCAGAGAAGGTATTGTTGAGAGTTGTTATCCGAACGTATTCACAGTTCGTTGTCTCCGCACTAACCATGACGAGCAGGAGATGGTCTCCTATAGCTACGTCGATATTCTTACAGATACAGTAGAGGTAGCTGTTGCCCCAGATGCCCCTACCGGCGATACTGCTACTTGTTAATTTAAGACTGAAAGTACTACGGTTCTACTCGAAAAGAGTAGGACCGTTTCCATTTGCCCCAAACTTAGGAGAAACGTATGTATGTTGCCAGACTCCGGGCGCATGCCAAGATCAATTGGTTCCTGGATATCACAGGCCGAAGAGCCGACGGCTATCACACACTCAGCACACTCATGCAGAAAGTGAGCCTGGCGGATATTATCTCTGTGTCACAGGAGGCCATTGTCTCTGAAAGCAAAGCCTTTGCCCTCGGGAGACTTCACCTGTATCTGAGTATAGACGGATTTGATCTCCGGCCTGATCGACGAAATACGGTTGTGAAAGCAGTTGAGTTATTCCTAACGCAAGGCACGCTGCCGATCTCGTCACTTTATATTCATATCGAAAAGCATATTCCTGTTGAAGGGGGGATGGGCGGAGGTAGTGCGGATGCGGCTTGTATTTTGCGCTATCTAAATACCATAAGTGAAACCTCTATGGCGGAGTCGGAACTTCAAGCTCTGGCCCTGAAGGTCGGCGCGGATGTGCCTTTCTGCCTGCATGAAGCGCCCTTGGCTTTATGCACCGGGATCGGTGAGGAGATCACACCTATCGAGGGTCCTGAGGATCCAATTGCTTTGCTGTTGCTCTTGCCGGGCTTGAGGGTATCGACTGCGGTGGCCTTTGGCCGCTACGATAATCTGACGGAGTCGGCTTTGGCCAAAATCCAGGTCAGCAATCCTTCTGAATTCATCACGGCGCTTCAAACGCTCGATACTGACGGGCTAAACCGAGCCGGCCAAAATACCTTCTATGAGTTACTAAAAACTGATACTAGTATGTCTGAAATTATGCCCGCACTCCAAGCAACAGGGGCGATTTACCGGACCATGACCGGCAGTGGGCCGACCTTCGTAGCGGCGTTTGCGTCTAAGGAAGCACGTGACAGGGCGATCTCAGTATTATCAACGACGGGTGGGGGAACTTGGCGGACAGTGGCTTGTGAGACGCTTCCCTGAGGTGAGACAATTGAGTCGTCGGCTGAAAATTGAAAGTTTGACAGATTAAATGATTGCCGATTATAATACCTTGCACTATGAGCAAAAAACGGGAGGTGACTATAGATGAGTAAGAGAACATATCAACCGAAAAAGCGCCAACGCTCGCGTGAACATGGCTTCCGCAAGAGAATGGCTACTTCCGGCGGACGCGATGTCTTGAAGAGAAGAAGACTGAAAGGCAGAAAAGTCCTGTCGGCCTAAGCGGAAGACCGAGTGTATCGGTCTTTCTCGTTTTAGATACAGTTGACAGGAGTATGTCTTGCTAGGCCGGATAAAGAAAAACTACGAGTTCGCGCGTATCTTTCGTCATGGCAAGCGCAGAGCCGGAAAAGTCGTGACGCTACACTATCGTAAGACTCGAACCGGCCAAAACCGCGCGGGCTTTACTACAATTAAACACTTCGGAAATGCCGTGCAGCGTAATCGCATGCGCCGATTGATGCGTGAGGCATTGAGAGATCTTGCTCCGGACTTACGTCTAGGGTATGATATTATTTTGATGGGTCAAAGAGCAGACAAAGCACTTGGCTTTTTCCAAGTTAGAGATGACTTGCGAAAACTCCTCCTCAAGGAGAAGCTGCTGCCAGACCGGGAGGCCGATAAAAGGGATGAAGAGATTGCTGATTAGACTGATCAGAGTGTATCAGCGTGGGATCTCTCCGTCACTGGGCTACGGGAAATGCATTTTTATGCCAAGCTGCTCACACTACGCCATTGAGGCAATTGAAAAATATGGTGTTTTACGCGGCGGGGCAAAAGCCTTGTGGCGCATTTTGCGTTGTAATCCTTTTAATCGCCATGGCGGCTACGACCCGCTCTAGTAAAAGAAAGAGGACGTTATTACATGAATATAGCTTTCACAAGTCTGGCATTGCTGGATCCGCTTTATTCTCTGTTCGGAATTATCATCAGGTTTATCTACTCCATATTCAATAACTATGGTGTGTCGATTATCCTGTTTACAATTCTGATTCGCGGCATATTAATTCCCTTTAATGTGAAACAGCATAAGTCCAGTCTGCAGCAGCGTGCGCTTCAGCCTCAGCTGAATGAACTCCAAAGAGCTTATGGTGATAATAAGCAGGCGTTCAGTGAAGCACAGATGGCACTTTATAAAAAGCATAACATCTCGATGTTCGGTGGCTGTCTGCCGTCGCTCCTGACCCTGATCATGATTTGGCCGGTGTACCGGATTATTTCCGGTCCGCTGTTCTACATCATGCAAGTTGCTGAAGAGAATCTGGTTCAGATCGGAACCTATCTCGTCGGCCAGGGTTTACTCGGCGAAGCGGCTGTCAACAATATCACCCAGTTCAACATTCCGGTGATGCAGCAACTCCATGCCAATCCTTCGATTTTCGCTGAAGTGATCAACAACGGTTGGATGAGAGCCAGTGAACTTCTGGATCTGAATTTCTTAGGCTTGAATCTCGGTTTAAATCCTACGTTCAGTCCTAACCTGCTCTTTGGCCCGGATATGGCCACCCATCTGCCCCTCCTGATCCTGCCTATCCTCGCGACCGGAACCACAATTATCCAAACATGGTTCTCACAGAAAACCATGGGGATGAATAAGTCGAAGACTGATGCCGAAAAAGAGGCTGAACGCAGGAACCCCGCTCTGCAGGGTCAGGCGGCTGTGACGCCCAGTGCTGCTGAGTCCTCCATGAAATCCATGAAGTACATGATGCCGATCATGACACTGGTCTTCACATTTACCATGCCCGCGGCAATGTCGCTTTACTGGATCGTCGGTAACATCATGTCTATCGGCCAGTCCTGGCTCATGAACACGATTTACAACAAGCCTTTGGCTGTGCGCCAGGCAGCAGCGGACGCTGAGTATGAAGCCGAAATCCGCGCCAGAGCTGATAGTGAGAAGGCGCTGCTCGAGAAGCGTGAATCGGAGACCAAGCCTAAGAAGAAAAGACGCAGAACCACGAATTAAACGTGTGTCAAGATAAATCCAATTATTGAGGAGAGATTTATGAATCAATCGATTGAAATGACCGGAAAATCTGTTGAAGAAGCCGTCCGTCGTGCTTTGGACGAACTGGGCAGATCACAGGATGAAGTGACTGTCGAAGTGCTCGAAGAGGAAAGCGGTTTCCTGGGCATCGGGGCCAAAGCGACCGTTCGGGTCAGTGTAATTGAGAAACCCGGCCCGGAGAGCTTCGAACAGGATGTCCCTGAAGAAGCGGGCGGTGTCAGCACTGAAATGCAAGAAGCGATTGAAGAGATGGCTGTTGAGTCAAGTGAGACCGTTAACGAGAGCCCGGAGACAGCTGTGGTGGATACAACAACTGTTGAAGAATCCACTACTGAAACCACAATCACCCCGGTAGCTGAGAATCAGGTAGCAGTTGAGAACAAGACCGAAACCGAAGAGACTGACACAGAGAACCTGCCTCAAGTCGCCGCTGAAGTGATTACAGATTTCTTGAACGATATTTTGGCCGGCTTCAATCTTAGCGAAGTGAATCAGGTTGAGGTGAATGTCGAAGACGAGCGCATCGTCGCCACCATCGACGGCGATGATTGCGGCATCCTGATCGGCCGGAGAGGCGAGACCCTCAATTCCCTGCAGTATCTCTGCTCCCTGATCGCGAATAAGACGACCCATTCCAGAATGCGCGTGTCGCTGGACATCGGCGGCTATAAGGCCAAACGTGAGAACAGCGTTTCCAGCTTGGCTATCAGAACCGCGCAGAGAGCGGTGCGTACCGGCCAGGCTTTTGAGCTGACCCCAATGAGCGCAGCGGAGAGACGCGTCGTTCACGAGACCTTACAGGATTTCGAAGGAATTGTTACCTATAGCGAAGGTGATGAACCTCAGCGCTATGTCGTTATCGACTTAGCCTTCGAAGACGAGGAATTCACGCCGGAAGATACCGAGATCTAAATCCGGTAGACAACTGCGTATGCGAGTTAAGTGAAACTTCCTGCAGTCGTTGCAGGAAGTTTTTTTAGAAAGGAGCGCATGTGAAAGAAATTGTCGCAGCCTTTGCAACTGCTCCTGGAGCCGCGGGTCTCGCGGTACTTCGTATTGCCGGTGAAGGTTCCGCTGCCTTGGCAGACCGGATCTTCAATTTCGGCCCCTTACCTCAAGCGGAAGCGGTCAAGCGCAGCAATCGCACGGTCGAGGGCCTCGACGGTTATCAGGCCGCTTTCGGTTATGTTCACCAGCCGGACCGCCCGGATCTGCCTGTAGACCAATGCGTGCTCACGCGTTTTCGTAAACCCCATTCTTATACCGGTGAAGAACAGGTGGAAATTTCAATTCATGGCGGTCCTGCTTTGCGCCGCGCAGTGACGGAACTTGTGTGGAGCGCCGGAGCCAGGCCCGCCGAAGCGGGTGAGTTCAGTAAATGGGCGTTCCTGAATGGCAAGATGGATCTGAGCCAGGCCGAGGCGGTCATGGATCTTATTCAGGCGGACACGTCCCGGCAGCAGGATGCGGCTTTGAAGCAGATGCAAGGTGTGACCGGGCAGTACCTGGCAGAGGTCAGAGATAGAATCTATGCTTTGCTTTCGGCTCTGGAGGTCGATATTGAGTACCCGGAGTACGAGGACTTCAAGCACTTGGCTGTTACGAACGCGGCTGACTTGGCCGAGATACGCCAGGCTTTGGCCAGACTGGCAGAAAGGAATCGTCAAGGCCAAATCCTGAAGCGCGGTCTACAGGTTGTCCTGCTCGGCGAACCGAATGTCGGGAAGTCCTCAATCCTCAATGTTTTGGCCGGGGAGGACCGAGCGATCGTGACTGAGATTGCCGGGACGACACGTGATGTGATCCAGTTGGAACTGGATCTCGAAGGCCTGCCCTTGCAACTCTACGATACGGCCGGAATCAGAGAAAGTCAGGATGTAGTAGAGCAGCTGGGGGTGGACCGGAGTCTGAAGCTTCGCGCAGAGGCGGACCTCCTGCTTCTGGTGGTCACAGCTGAGTCGCCGGCGGATATCCCTCAGCAGGTCCGGACCTTGGTGGGTGAGAGTCCGAAGCCCTTTATACTCTTATGTAATAAGGCGGATCTTGCCCCGCACATCGAAGACACGCCGGAGTGGCAACAATTGGAGCAGCATTTGGCCGAGACCTATACCGGCTATCTGGAGACGATCCTGATGAGCGCAACTGCGCTGAAGGGTGTGGACCAGATCAAGGAAAGCCTCCTGCATTTTTATGAAAACCTCTCCGGCAGCGGCGCGGTGGACTTCGTCCTGACCTCTCAGCGCCAACAGCGTTTGCTTGAGCAGGCGCTAGAATTATTTACTGATTTAGCCCGCGACCATGAGTCGCTTCCCGCGGATATTCTCGCCGCCGGCCTTCGCCAGGGCGCCGAGCTGATCGGGGAGATTACCGGCGAAGATGTTTCAGAACAAATGGTCGAAGAGATTTTCGCCCGTTTCTGCATAGGAAAGTAAGATGAGATCGATTGATGAACTTTTAGGCGTCAAGCCCTACTATGATGCCGGCAGCTTCGATATTGCTGTCGTGGGGGCCGGGCATGCGGGTGCCGAAGCTGCACTGGCTGCGGCCAAGCTGGGTTTCAGCGTGATTCTTTTCACACTGAGCCTGGATGCTGTGGCGAATTTGCCCTGCAATCCGAACATTGGTGGCTCGGCCAAAGGCCAGATCGTGCGCGAAATCGCCGCTCTCGGGGGCACCATGCCTGCCGTCGCCGATGCCACAGGGATCCAGTTCAGAATCCTGAATGCCTCGAAGGGACCTGCGGTGAGAGCACCCAGAGCCCAGATTGACCGCAGGCAATATCAAAGCGAGATGAAACGAATTCTCGAGAATCAGGCGGGTCTCATCCTCCGGCAGGCGGAGATCACGGAGCTTGTCGGCAGCAATGGCCGGATCGAAGGTGTGGTAAGCAAAACCTCCGCGATCTATCGCGCCCGTCAGGTGATCCTGACCACCGGTACCTATCTGGATTCCCGAATTATCATTGGTGAGACCAGCTACGCAAGCGGACCGGACAATCAGTTCGCCGCCAGGGATTTGGCCGGCTCTTTGCGGGGCCTCGGCTTACCCATACAACGCTTCAAAACAGGCACCCCTGTACGCATTAATAAACACAGCCTGGACTTGAGCCGGATGGAGGTTCAAGAGGGGGATGAAACACCCTGGACTTTTTCCTTTCGCTATGACGGGGAAGCCCCGGAACGTGAAGAACAGCTGCCCTGCTACATTACTTGGACCGGCGAGGCGGCACATAGTCTGATCCGAGATAATCTCGATCGTTCCCCGCTCTATTCAGGAGAGGTGCTGGGTGTCGGCCCCCGCTATTGCCCAAGTTTCGAGGACAAAGTCGTTAAATTCCCTGACCGCAACCGCCATCAGCTGTT
>CAZJTS010000084.1:0-8291 GCA_964548975.1 uncultured Fastidiosipila sp. | reverse complement strand
GCGATCTGCATCTTGTTCTTCGCTTCCATCGCCTCCGGATCATCGCAGGCGGCTTCGATATTGTTCAGGATCAGGTCCAGGCCCTCTAGCGCATACAGATCGCTGAATGGATTCGCCTTCTTGCTCGTAAAGCACTCGATACAATGGGTCAGCGCATCGATCCCCGTCGCCGCCGCAATCGGCCGCGGCAGGTGATTAATCATCCGCGCGTCCAGGATCACGTAATCTGCGATCATCTGTTCATTCACGATGCCGACCTTCAGCTCTTTCTCGGGCACGGCAACTATCGCGTTCGGCGTCACTTCGGAGCCGGTGCCCGCTGTGGTCGGGATTATGGCGATGGGCACGCATTTTTTGGCCAAAGTCGGTTGCTCCAACAGCTCCTTGACCCCGTAGTCATCGGTCAGGAGAATGCCGGCGAGTTTCGCCGCATCCATCACCGAACCGCCTCCACACGCAACTATAAAGTCCGCACCGCTCGCCTTGAACTCATCAACGATCTGCTGGACCTGAGCATAAGTCGGTTCCGCCGGTAAATCGCTCAGGATCACCGTCTCCGCCTCGGCGGCCTCAAGTGCGGCCAAAGGCAGGTCCAGGAGCCCGGTTCGCTGGATCCCCTGATCCGTGAAGACGGCCACTTTCTTATAGCCGCCCTTCCGGACGATCTCCGTCAGCTGATCGATCGCATTCTCGCCGCCATAAACGGCATGGGGCAATTTCAAACTATATTGTTTCACTCATCTCTCCTATTACTTCTGCGGCCCGGTCGGGTTATAAATCCCTACCCGCTCGCGCTTCTCACCCAGCACATCTTCCTCCGTGAAGCGCACATACTTCACCCCGATCCGGGTGTGTGAGGCGTAGGCCAAATGAATCATCCCGTCCTCACCTTGCATGATGTAGGGATACTCATACTGACGATTGTTCGTCCGGTTCTCCTCGCCCATGAAGCCTTCGCCGCGTTCCATCCAGCGCACGATCGGGAAAGTCTCCCCGCCGTCCTCGGACAGCGCCACTGCCACAGGACAGCGCAGCCCCGGCCACGCCGCCTTACCCTCCTGGGGATCCGGCGTAGATGTCGGGTTATACGCCACCGCCACACGGCCGCTGGCCAGTTTCGTCGCACTGATACTGGAATTATTGTTTGGCAGTGGCGTCGGTTTGGGTTCACTCCAAGTATCACCATAGTCAAACGACTCGCTTCGATGGATGCGATACGCTTCACGGTTCCGCATGAATGCCACCAGGTGCCCATCCTCTAGCTCCACGACCGTAGGGTGCACATGCCCGTTACTCTTCGGCATCATCACCAGGCGCCAGCTCTCACCCTGATCATCGGAAATCCGGAAAGCCGAAGGATCCCCCGACAAACCATCCTCTGAATCAGTGCAAATCCAGTTACCGTAGATCCAGCGCCCGTTCGACAAAACCTGAATCGGCTGCCTCGAGAACGTCCCTTCTTCCGGGAACACCGTCTCGTAGTCCTCCCACGTCTGGCCGCCATCGAAACTCTTCTGCCGCCGCACCACCGCAGTAAACTGCATATTGTCCTTGCCTTCTACACGGTCGAGCTGCGCTGTGTACATCGACCAAACCGCATCATCCGGCCCATAAAAGAGCGACGGATTCTGCTCACTGCGCTCCGGATCTCCGGACACATCGACCGGTGCCTCCCAAGCCGACGCACCTTTCGGCAGCCTCGCACACACGATATGAATATCCGCGCTGCCCTCATACGATCCGGCAAACCAGCTACACAGCAGATCGCCATTCGGCAACTCGAGGAGACTCGGCGCATGCGCCGTCTGGAAACCTCCCGTCGGCAGTAATGCCTCCAGGATGCCCATCTCATCATTCTCGTAAATTGTTCCGTCCCACGTCAGTCCCTGTTTCTTCTTGTACTCCATCTCGTCCTCCTTACATCATGCTCTGTTCTTGTATCTGCCGGGCAATCTCCACCAGAAGTGTCCTCTGGCCAAAACCGCCGGATTTCGACAGAAACGGTACCACTCTTCCCTGATATCTAAAGAGCGACAGCACCGTCCCGGGCAGCAACTCCCGCAGCGGCAGCATCTCACTCACACCCAACTGAGCCATACAGCCCAGCAACGTATCACCACCAATAATCATCACCGTATGCTTCAGTCCCGGTTCCAACAGCCCTTCCATAATCCGGCCAAAAACCTGACTCACCTGCCCCCGCTTCTCCGCGAGGTCTCCGGGCTCCGCCATCTCCCCCTGGCCATTGCTCTGAATGATGACCGCAGGCTCCTTCTCCAGCAGCACAGTCCAGTCCTTCAGTGTCTCGACGCTCTCCGCTCCCTGCCAATAGCCATCTTCATACTTCTGCCGATGCGTTAACTTGATCCGGCCAAAGCCCGCGTCCGCCGCATAATCCAACTGGTCTCCGGTGATCTCATTGACACTGCCACACAGCACCAGCAAGCCCGGCTCTAACGCAGGCACGGAGAAATCCACCCCTTCGAGCCCCAGAAGTTCCGGCAATAAATTCGCAAATCCGGCACAACCCGCAGTAATCCGCAGGGCACCCGCATCAGCCAATAAGCGACCAATCTCAGTCAAATCTTCATCCGTAGAAGCATCCCAGGCCACAATACCGGTCTCCCACGCCTCCGAAGCCCCCTGCCTTTCAACCACCTCAACCCTGACCTCACTCTGCTCGGCAATAATCTCTGCGACATCAGAATGCCTCACCGGCTCGAACGGATCATTCCCGAAGACACTTTCATGCACAGGCACACCATCGATATAGTGAACACCCACTCTGGTCGTACGATTCATCAGCGGATAAGCCGGAACGAAGTGAACCGCCTCCCCGGCCGCAGCCTGCACGGCCGCCAACTCACTGCCGATATTTCCGCGCAACGCCGAGTCCGTCTTCTTATAGATATGAGGGATCCCCAGAGCCAAGGCACGCCTAGTAATCTCAAACACGATCCCATAAGCCTCATCAGCACTCAGATGGCGCGTTTCCGTACTGATCACCAGCACCTGCGTTCCGGCCGCCACTTCCAGATCATGTTTAATGTCCGTGGTCACCAGCGTCATGATTCCGTCCGCAGCCAACTGCACACCGGTATCCAATGCTCCCGTTAAATCATCAGCAATGATTAGCAGTTTGACCATGCCCGTCTCCGTTCTCTTTTGTAACACTAAACTCACTTAACAATTACATACTAAACAGACAGACCAGTAGATCCAAGTGGACACAGCCGATTTTTGTTCACTTAAGAAACACCGACGAAATTCACCCTTGTAATATTGTTCAGATATTGTACACTTTGATCAAACAGCAAAAGATTCGAGGCACAAACCATGGAAAATGAGAAAGTTCGCATTCTAGCCATCGCCCCTTACGAAGCCATGAAAACCGCCATTGAGCGTCTCGCCCAAAAACGCAGCGACTTCGACCTCCAAGCCTATGTCGGCGACCTCGATGCCGGCAAAGCCCTCGTCCAACGCGAAGTCGAAAAACCCTACGACGTCATCATCTCCCGCGGCGGCACCGCCCGTCTCATCGAAACCATCACCGACCTGCCCGTCATCGACATCTCACTCTCGGTCTACGACATCCTGCGCGCCATCAAACTCGCCGAAAACTACCAGGAACGCTACGCCATCATCGGCTTCCCGAACATCACCGAAAGCGCCCACATGCTCTGCGACCTCCTCCAATACGACCTCGATATTTTCACCGTCCACTCAGAAGCTGAAGTAGAGCCCCTCCTCCAGCGCCTCAGCAATGATGGCTACCACATGGTCGTCTGCGACATGATCTCCTACACCGAAGCCCGCGAACTCGGCCTCAACGCCATCCTCATCACCTCCGGCGTCGAAAGCATCGAAGACGCCTTCACGCAGGCCGTCAAGGTCAGCGCCAGCCAGATCCGCACCCGCCGCGAGAACGCCTTCTTCCGCCGCATCCTTGCCGACAGCCACCACCTCACCATCATCTTCGACCAGAACGATCAAGTCTTTTTCAGCAGTATGAATGGCCAAAACCCGGACCAGCTCATCACACAACTGACCAAGGAACTCCCCCAGATCCGCCAACGCTCCAGCAAAAAGCTCATGCGCAGCATCGCCGACACCTGGTACACCATCTCCGGCATCCTAATCACCGACCAGGACCGAAGTTATGTCGCCTTCGATGTCACCGAAAGCGTTCACACCGCCTCCGCCGAGAAATTCTGCATCAACTACGAAAACTGCTCAGAAGCCCAAGAACATTTCTACAATAGCTTCTACAGCATGACCGGCGCAATGGGCGACCTCGAAGATACCGTCAACAACTTCAGCCAAAGCCCCTTCCCCATCCTCATCACCGGCGAAAACGGCACTGGCAAAGAACAGATCGCCCGTGCCCTCTACCTCCGGAGCCCCCTCGTCACCCACCCCTTCATCACCATCGACTGCGGCCGTATGACCGACAAAGCCTGGTCCCACCTCACCGAACACTACAAGTCCCCGCTCTTCGACAGCGATAATACCCTCTTCTTCCAGAACCTCAATCTTCTCTCCGACGAACAGCGCAACCAACTCCTGAACATCATCATCGACTCCAACCTCCACCGCCGCAACCGCCTCATCTTCTCCGCCATCAGCGCCCGCGACACCAAAATCCCCGCCGAATGCCAAACCCTCATCAAAAACCTCTCTTGCATCACCATCTGCCTTCCCCCACTCCGCGAGCGCATCTTAGAACTCCCGAACCTCTCCAGCATCTACCTCTCCTCGCTGAATGTAGACCTCGGCAAACAGCTAAGTGGCTTTGAGCCCAAAGCCATGGCCATGCTCACCCAATATGACTGGCCCGAAAACTACAGCCAATTCAAACGCCTCGCCGCAGAATTGGCCGTCCTCACCGACACTGCCTATATCACCAGCAACACTGTGGCTTCCCTCCTGGACAAAGAACGCACGGCCGTCACAGCTGCTCCCACCAGCCAAGCTTCAGGCTACCCCGACCTAGAGCGTCCCCTCGAAGACATCACCCGTGACCTCATCAAACAAGCCGTCGCCAACAACCAAGGCAACCAGAGCCTGACGGCCAAACAACTGAACATCTCGAGGACTACGCTGTGGCGTTACCTCAAGGAGTAGAAAAAAGCCCTCTGCATATCTCAGCGAAGGGCTTCGTCCAATCATCAAACAACTGAATAGTTAATTTAAGGTGTTCAGATCAGGGATGACTAAGGTATATGGCTCCTCGCCAAAAGAGATCAACTCGGATAATTCGAGCGATAGAGGTTTCATAAGATCTGTAATCCCTATCGCCATTTGCACGTCCGTTAGCGTAGCACCCGGCTTTACTTCCTTCATCGTTACTGAAGAATCCACTCCGTCAGCAAAAAGCACCGAAGACTCCGTTTCGATCCCGTCCTGAAAACCTGTGAAACTAACCGACCAAATAGGGGCTCTCGCTTCATCTCCATTATTAGTCCAGTCAAAGACGATCTTCAAGGCAGGCTTCCCTTCGTAATCTTGGGTCAAACTCAATTCTTTCACTGTCACTTCATACTTCCCCAGAGTCACCGGCACGCCCAGCTCGAATGGACTATCGCTTCCCTGCGGCTCGGTCACATTACCAACCGGATTCGGTTCTACAGACCCCAGGATAGGTGCCAAGCTATTCAGATCTTCAATCTCATATTCATAGACTTCGTCTGAGAAGGAAAACAATTCTGAGAGCTCAAGCGTCAACGGTTGAGAAATATCATCGATACCAATCCCATCTTCCACATCAGTGATAACTCCACCTGCTTTTACATCCTTCTGGCCGCTCCCCAGATCCAGATCTTCCGACATATGAATGCTATCAGTCGTCTCAACCCCATTCTGGAATGCTTTGAGACTGAAGGTCATAAACGGGGATCTCGTTTCTTGACTATTATTCTTCCAGTCATAAATGACCTTCAAGAGATCCTCTCCCTGATAGTCCTTGATCACTTCGAAACCCCGAATCGTCATCTCGTAATCACCGAGGATCACCGGTTGTCCGAGTACGATTTTACCCTCCACATCATCAGTCGCAGGAGTTGTCTTCGCAACGGTCGCCGCCACAGTGGTCGGAGCTAACGTCTCAATCACAGTCGGTGCTTCCGACTCCGTTGGTTTTGTATCATCCTCTACTGTCGTTGTATCCGCAACCGCAGTTGTTTGTGCCGGTGTATCAATCTGCCCTGCACCTGTAGTCGGATCACCGCTACACCCTACTGCCACCAATATAATGGTGGCCAAAAACGCCGTCAGCCTTTTCATAAGCTTTCCTCCCAGAATTCATACTATGTTTAATGAGTAACGACTGATGTCAACCGGAGTCCCGATCAGCTTACCTGGAGTGTAGCAGGAATTTCAGCATTGTTATGTCCTATATATCGGACTAATGTAGTTATATTCTCACAAGGTAAGCCTCATAAAAAACATCTCCCCTGGGACACTTCTATGAGAGGTGCGGGGAGTCCTGTTATCTAAAGAATATCAAATTACCAGAAAAAAGCAAACTCAAATTTAGAGCAATCAACAACCAAAAGGAAGCCTAAAGTTCCATAGAAATATCTCCCCCCTACCGCCCCAACTCAAACAACCCCTCATAAGGCGGCGCCTCACCCTTCATCCAGTTCAGCACATAGTCGGACGCAATAGTCGAATACACCGTACCATTCCCACCCAAACCACAGATCACATACTCTCGATCAGACCCCACAACCTGCCCGATATAAGGCAAATCATCCTTGCTCTCCCCGAAAATCGCACAATATGAATATACCGGCACCGTCGTCGCATCCACCTGCGGCAATATCCGATGCGCCGACGAGATCAGGTCCTCTCGCCTCTTTTCCGCATCCCGATCCACCAGGCGCTTGCCCCTATTATCCAATCCCCCGATCATCAACCGCGGCTCAAACGTCCGCCGAATATAGGTATATGGATTCTTCTTCTCCCACAGCAACTGCTCCGGCAACTCCACATGCTCCGGATACTTCTGCGACACAACCACATAACTCTTATAAAGCTGGATATTCTTCATCTGCTCCTCGATATGCGAAGGCGGAATATAGCCGGTCGCATAAAGAATCTTCGGCACCATCATCGTAAGCCGTCGCCCATACTGCTCCAGATCAACCAGGAGGTTCCCAGCATCCACACTGGACTGCCCCAGAAACTTCGTCTGCTCGAACACCAGCAGCCCATACTTTCGCCGCGCCTCATGTAACAACCCTAAAACAAAACGATACGGATTCAACGTAATATCCGGCCGGGACTCCAAACCCCAGAAGGCATTCAAGCCCTGCGCTTTCAGCTCCTTCTCATTGACCCCACGCACCTCATAGCCTTCGGCACGCTCCTTCGCCAGTTCTTTCCTCAGCTTTCTCACCGCTTTCATCTCGGTGGCCAAAAGCAAGCTCTCCCCCTTCCTAAAAATGTCAGAGGACTCCACCCCCAAAATATCATCATGCATATCAATCAGCGTATCGATAGCCCCACGAGACATGCGATAGAACGCCAGTGCAGCTTCCTCACCAATCTTATCGCTGTACTCTTCCAGCCCCATATCACTCATATATTGTATAAGCCCGGTATTAGCAGAAGTAGATCCGGAACCCACCTGATTCTGATCAATCAAAACCACACGATACCCTGCCTTCGACAGACGATAAGCAGAAATGGCTCCCGAAATCCCGGCGCCAACAATCAAAACATCTGGCACTTCAGTCGGCAAAACCTCATCGAAAATTCTCGGCTCTGTTGCCGTCTGTGGCCAATACAGGTTTCCTACATGTAATTTAAGTTCCATCTGCTTACCTCCGTTTTTACCACATTAGTTTAGCAGAGAGAAAGCATGGGTAGCTATTTTGCTTTATCTTTCACATAATGCCAAACTTCAATCAAATTGAGTCTCCTATCAAAATGTGAATAATTTTCCTATTTTTCCTAGTCCCAATATCCATGTTGCTCCATAAAGAAATACCTACCAGCACGATGGGCAGCATCCCTTTACTGATAGGTATACTCGTTCCTTTGGCAAAATATCACTCAATCAATTTACCAACTGCCCAGCATTCTCAATGCTAAACTATGATATAGTCTATTTGGAGAGCGACATTATGATAAGAATACTCATCGTAATAATGATATACGAGATCCTCATTCACTCAGACCGCTGTCAAGATGCGATGCGACTCCAAGGATGGAAATCGTGCCAGATCTTGACATCAACCAAATCTCTTACACCAACTCGTATAAGGATTGTTTATCATAGCATGTTT
>CAZJTS010000083.1:0-8316 GCA_964548975.1 uncultured Fastidiosipila sp. | reverse complement strand
TGACGTGGTAGGGGAGGATCTCGATGCGGTCTATCCACTTGCGCAGGGGCTCGATCGTGCGAACCAGCTGATGCATGGCGAGCTCGTTATCGGTGAGGCCGGGGACCATGACGTGGCGGATCCAGATTTCGCCTTGGTAGTCAGAGGCCTCGAGTTGATCGACGAAGCCTTGCCAATGGCGGATCGAGCGCTCAGTCAGAGCGCGGTAGCTGTCATCGTTGAATTGCTTGACATCGAGTAAGAAGAGATCAACCAGTTCGAAGAGCTCCGAGTAATAGCGAGGGTCGCCGGCGCCGGAGGTGTCGATGGCAACGTGGATGCCTTCGGCTTTGAGGCGGCGGATGACTTCGACGAGTTCGCGCCCCTGGAGGAGGGGTTCGCCGCCGGAGAAGGTGACGCCGCCGGTTTTGCCGTAGTAGGGCTTGTAGCGCCGAACGGTGTCGAGGATTTCATCCGCCGAAATTTCGCGGCCGCCACCGACCTCCTGGCTGTCCGGGTTGTGGCAGTAAGCACAGCGCAGAGGACAGCCTTGGAGGAAGAAGATGGTCCGGATACCGGGGCCGTCGAGCAGCCCCATCGTTTCGATGGAATGAAGTCTCATGGTTAGCACACTCTTTCGTGGAAGGTTCTGGACATCACTTCGAGTTGCTGGGCTTTCGATAGCTGAGCGAAGCGAACGGCGTAGCCGGAGACGCGGATGGTGAGATTCGGATATTTCTCCGGATGCTCCATGGCGTCGGCGAGAGTCTCGCGCGTCAATACATTGACGTTCAGGTGGAAGGCATTCTGGCCAAAGTAGCCGTCCATGATGCCACTCAAGTTCGCGATGCGTTCCTCAATGGTTTTGCCAAGGGTGGCGGGTACGATGGTGAAGGTGTTGGAGATGCCGTCCTGGGCGCAGCCTTGGTAGGGGATCTTCGCGACGGAGTTCAGAGACGCCAGTGCGCCATGGTTGTCGCGACCGTGCATGGGGTTGGCGCCCGGCGCGAATGCTTCGCCGGCGATACGGCCGTCGGGGGTGGAGCCGGTCTTCTTGCCGTAGACCACATTGGAGGTGATGGTCAGGAGGGAGAGGGTGTGCTCGGCGTCTCTGTAGGTCGGGGTCTTCTTCAGCTGATCGGCGAAGTACTGGGTGATTTCGACGGCGAGGCTGTCGACGCGGTCGTCGTCGTTCCCGTATTTCGGGAAGTCACCTTCGATGACGAAGTCTTTGGCCAGGCCATGCTCATCACGAACGATCGAGACCTTCGCGTGCTTGATGGCGCTGAGGGAGTCGGCGACGATCGAGATGCCGGCGATACCGAAAGCCATGAAACGATGGACTTCGCTGTCGTGGAGGGCCATCTGGGCGGCCTCGTAGGCGTAGCGATCGTGCATATAGTGGATCGTGTTCATGGTGTCGACGTAGAGGCTGGCGAGCTGGTCGAGGACTTTCTTGTAGCGGGGGAGGAGCTCGTCGTAGTTCAGGGTGTCGCCGGTCAGGGGCTCGAGGCCTTCCATGACGAGGAGGGGTTCACCGGTTTTTTTGTTCTTCTTGATTTCATCGACACCGCCGTTGATGGCGTAGAGCAGGGCTTTGGCCAAATTCGCGCGGGCGCCGAAGAACTGCATCTGCTTGCCAATTTCCATGGCGGAGACGCAGCAGGCGATGGCGTAGTCGTCACCGTAGATGGGGCGCATGACGTCGTCGTTCTCGTACTGGATGGCGCCGGTCTCGATGCTCATGTGGGCGCAGTAATCCTTGAAGGCCTGCGGGAGGTCTTCGGCCCAGAGGACGGTCATGTTCGGCTCGGGGGCGGGGCCGAGGTTCGTGAGGGAGTGGAGGAAACGGAAGGAGCTACGGCAGACCATGGGGCGACCGTCGGTGCCGATACCGCCGATGGATTCGGTGACCCAGGTGGGGTCGCCGGCGAAGAGCTCGTCATATTCGGGGGTGCGCAGATGACGGGCCAGGCGCAGCTTGATGATCAGGTGATCGATGAGCTCCTGGGCGGTGGCTTCGGTGAGGATGCCGCGGGCGATGTCGCGCTCGATGTAGATGTCAATGAAATTGGTGTTGCGGCCGAGGGACATGGCAGCGCCGTTGTTCTCTTTGATCGCGGCGAGGTAGCCGAAGTAGAGCCACTGGATGGCTTCCTGAGCGGTCTCGGCGGGGCGACCGATGTCGAAGCCGTAGCGAGCGGCCATGGCCTTGATGTTGTCGAGTGCGCGGATCTGCTCGGAGATCTCTTCGCGTTTGCGGATGGTCGCCTCAGAGGCGGTGCCGGTGACTGCGAGTTTATCAGCCTGCTTCTGCTGCTTGAGGAAGTCGATACCGTAGAGAGCGACTCGACGATAATCGCCGATGATCCTGCCCCGGCCATAGGCGTCGGGCAAACCGGTCATGAGGCCGGCGGTACGGGCGGCACGCATCTCGGGTGTATAGGCGTCGAACACGCCGTCGTTGTGGGTTTTTCGGTATTCGGTGAAATGCTCCTTGAGCTCGGGATCCATCTCGAGATCGTAAGCGGCAAGCGAGCTTTCGACCATACGGAAACCGCCGTAAGGGTTCATGATGCGCTTCAGGGGCGCATCGGTCTGGAGGCCGACGATCTTTTCTTTGGCCTGATCAATATAACCGGCGTCGAAAGCATCGACACCTGAGAAGCGATCCAATGCGACCTGGATCTTGCCGGTCTGGATTTCGTTCCAGACGAGCTGGTCCACCTGACTGTGTAGCGCCTCGGTGTCGGCGGTGGGCTCGGCCAGGAAGGAGGCATCGCCATCATAGGGGGTGTAGTTCTGCTGGATAAAGTCACGCACATCGATCCGGTTCTCCCAGTTTCCTGCGTTGAAGTCGGACCAAGCCTGAAGATTCTTTGTTGCTTTCATATTTCACCTCATATTTCACAAGGCAGATGCCTTCGTTTCTTATGGGCTCATCATAGGATGGAAGACTTTCCCGGACTATGATTGCCGTCACCGGCCAAAGCCCGGTTCGCCGGTAAACGTGAGTGGAGTCACGGCATAGAGTTTATATGGAGCGTGTAAGCGTGATTGTGAACACATTTGCTTCTCCGGGCTTGAATTACCACAAGTGAAACTGCATAGAAGATTTCTCAGAAGTTTGGAGCCTTTGTTGATATCTTTTGGGCTAGGAAAGCGGTAAAATTGAGTAAACGTTTTCGCAAGGAGTTCCCATGAAAAGTAGCGGTATATTGAATCCCTTGGTTTTGGCCGAAATAGCGGCCCTGGGCCACACGGAATACCTCTGTATAGCAGACTGCGGTCTGCCTATTCCTAAGGGCGTGAAGGTCATCGACCTGTCGGTCACGGCCGGCGTCCCGGCGTTCGGCCAGGTGCTCAGCGCAGTCAGTGAAGAGCTGGTCATCGAATCTTATGTGTTTGCTTCGGAGACAGGGTCTGAAATCATCGAGACGCTTGAGGCGAACTTGGGTGATATAGAGGGGCAGACCATCCCCCACGAGATGTTCAAGCAAATGTGTGGGGAAGCCAAATGCATCATCCGCACCGGAGAAGCGACGCCTTACGCCAATGTGATCTTGGTGGGCGGCGTCAATTTTTGAGGAGGGCACTATGAAACTTGCGTACACAGGCTGGACCTGGCTGATCAACCACAAGGATAATTATCGCTGGGAGTTCGAGCAGTTCCTGAAGGAAGTGGCCTACCTGGGCTACGAAGCGGTGGAGAACTTCGCGTTTGTGACAAAGTATTTCGACAACGATCCTGCGCCGGTGAAGGCCCTGCTGGACAAGTACGGGCTCGAATTCGTCAACATGTACGAGCACTTCACCGAGGATCCGGAAGCGGATTATCAGAGTGCGGTGGACTATGTGAAGTTTATGAAAGAAGTGGGTGTGACCCACCTGAATATGCAGGCGGTCATGTGGAAGGATACGCCCTTCCTGCGCCCGACGGATGAGGCGGCGATCAGGAGCTTCGCCGAAAGGTCGAATCGGATCGGCCAATTGTGTGTGGATAACGGGATCACGGCCTGCTTCCATCCGCACCTCAATACCGCGGTCTATACCGAAGAAGAGATCGATCTTTATGACTCACTGGTCGACCCCGACCTGGTCAAGCTCTGCCTTGATACCGCCCACACTGCGCATGCCGGAATAGATCCGGTCGAGGCCTTTCAGAAGTATAAGGGTCGCATCGGCTATGTCCACCTGAAGGATCTGGATCCGAAGCTGAATTATGAGCCCGAATGGCCGGGCAAGCGCTTCCTGCCTCTAGGGATGGGGACTTTGGACATCAAAGGCGTGGTCGAGTGCCTCCGAGACAACGGCTACGATGGCGTCATTTGTGTTGAACTGGACGAGCAACCGGTGTGTAATTTTCACTCGGCCATGGTCTCCAGACAGTATTTAAAGAATGTATTAGGAATGTGAGGGAAGAAAAATGAAGTCAAATGCGATCTGGGTCACCGAACCGAACAAAGTCGAAGTCCGTCCGCTCGATGCCAAGGAGCCGGCCTTCAATGAAGTCATGATCAGGACCAAAGCCTGCGGCGTCTGCGCCTGGGATTCTTATCTTTTCCAGGGCGTCACCGGCCCGGGCCCGACCCCTTACCCGATCGGGCATGAAGCCTGTGGCGTGGTCGAGCAGGTGGGCGCCGGCGTGGCCAAAGTCAAGCCCGGCGACAACGTCTTCTGCGCCGGCGGCAGCAACGCCATGATGGCTGAGTATGTAACCATGCCGGAGAACGCGGTGGTCCGCATCCCCGACGAAATCGAGGACTGGTCCGCATGGGTCCTTGAGCCGACCGTCTGCGTCGTAAATCTCCTGAACAAGCTGAACATCCAACCCGGCGACCGCGTCGCCCTGGTCGGTGCCGGCTACATGGGCCTCCTTACAGTCCAGGGCCTGGTCCGCGCTTCTCAAGCCGGTGAGATCTTCGTCTTCGACAAGAAGGATGAGCACCTGGAACGCGCACGTTCTTTCGGCGCGACCGAAGTCTACAATCCCGACACCGAAGAAGGTGAGGCCAAAGTCCGGGAAATCGAGTCTTCCGGCGGCGTTGATGTCGTCATCGACTTCGCGGCTTCAGACTCCGGCTATCATTTGGCCTCGCGCATGATCCGCTCCACCGCAGGCAAATTCGCCATCGGCAGCTGGCACCGTCACGAAATGACGTTCAACGGCACACAGTGGCACTTGTCCGGTGTGACGGTCTATAACCTGTCACCTATGAGTAACGCGCATTATCAGGATACGCTGGCCCAGACCTATGAACTGGTGAAGCGGGGAATCTATGAGCCGGGCGCTCTAGTGACCCACCGCGTACCTTTCCACGATACGACCGAGGTTTTCCTCCGCTCGATCGATAAGGAAGACGGCTACCTCAAGGGTGTGGTGCTGTTCGACTGAGGTTGCCTTGTTCATAGCAGGCCCTGAGCGTTCTACAACCTGCTGCATTGCCAAATCCTGACAATCGAACAGGTTGTAGAGAGCCGGCCTCCCCACAGGTTGCTGCATTGCCATATCCTGGCAATCGAACAGGTTGTAGAGAGTCGGCCTCCCCACAGGTTGCTGCATTGCCAAATCCTGGCAATCGAACAGGTTGTAGAGAGTCGGCCTCCCCACAAGTTGCTGCATTGCCAAATCCTGGCAATCGAACAGGTTGTAGAGAGCAGGGCCCCATAAGCCCGAACCTCAATAGACCACACATTTCAATCAGGAATCTTCCGCTTTATCCACCATCCGTCCACGGCCCCTTTAATTCTCCCGCCAGCTGTCTATAATTAGCAAAATCGAAGGGATTCTCCGGGGGGAAAGCAGATCTCTCGGGGGCGAATTAGATTGGTGGGGATATCTTGAATTCTAAAACTCTGCTCTACATTGTTAAACGTATCGGTCTGGCACTCCTGACCGTCTGGGTCGTCATTACGGTGACTTTTTTCGTTATGCGGGCGGTCCCGGGTGGCCCGTTCCTCAGCGAAAAAGCCGTTTCCGAGCAGGTCATTGCCCAGCTCGAGGCGAAGTACGGTCTGGATCGGCCGCTGTTCGAACAGTACACGACCTATCTGGGTGACATCGTCACTGAGCTGGACTTTGGCCCGTCCTTGAAACAGCGGGGGCGCATGGTCATGGACATTATCACGGACGGGATGAAGACCTCGATCCGCCTCGGCCTGATCGCCGCCGGCATTGCGCTGGTGACCGGTCTGGTGCTGGGCGCAGTCGCGGCGCTCCGGCGGAATAAGTTCATCGACAAGCTCATCATGGTCATTACGACAGCTTTTGTGTCGATGCCTTCTTTCATAATGGGTTCCTTATTACTTGTGGTGTTTGCGATCAAGCTCGCGCTTGTGCCGGCGAACGGCTCGACGACGGCCGGCCTGATCCTGCCGGTGATCACGTTGGCGCTTTATCCGATGGCTTATATTACGCGTTTGACGCGCTCGTCCATGCTCGATGTTTTGGGGCAGGATTATATTCGGACGGCCAAAGCCAAGGGCGTCTCCGGACTCAGCATTATCTTCGGACATGCACTGAAGAATGCGGTTATTCCGGTTATCACCTACTTCGGCCCGATGCTGGCCTATATCGTGACCGGCTCGCTGGTTGTGGAGCAGATTTTCGCCGTGCCGGGGATCGGCCGCGCTTACGTTACCAGTATTACCGGCCGGGATTATCCCTTGATTATGGGCACAACGATTGTACTGGCGGCCTTGATCGTCATCATGAACCTGGTGAGCGACGTCCTTTATAAGGTAGTCGATCCCAGAATTAATTTGGAATAGGAGGGGCGAAGTCATGGATGTTAGACCTATTAGTATGCAATTGAATGTCGATGCTTTTGTCCCGGCGACCGAGGACGAGAAGCGTTACATGGTGCAAAGCCGCGCCTCATCGACCTTCCTCAAGGACGGAATCAAGCGGCTCTTACACAACAAAGTCGCGACCATCAGCCTGATCACCATCATTGTGATTGCGCTGGCCTCGCTGATCCTGCCGATGATCTGGCCCTACGCTTACGACGCGCAGTTGGGTGTCGAGCCGGGCAAAATGGTGGATCCGAGCTTCAACAATCTGAGACCTTTTGCGTACGGTAAGACCGAACTCGCACGTATCGCGGCAGGTGAGTCGGTATTCCCGCACATCTTCGGAACGGATGCGGCCGGTCGAGACTACTTCATCCGCGTGATCTACGGAACGAGAATTTCTCTCGCGGTCGGTTTCTTCGCCAGCATCATCGTGCTCATCACCGGCATGACCATCGGTTCAATCGCCGGTTACTTCGGCGGCAAGATCGACCTCTTCATCATGCGGATCGTGGATATGATTTATTCTTTGCCCGATATGTTGATGGTCATTATGCTGGCCTCGATTCTCCGCGTTGTCCTGCAGGGGAAACTCGACGGCACCGTGTTTGAGAAGATCGGCTCCAATATCATCAGTCTCTTTATTGTTTTCGGCGTCCTCTACTGGGTGTCGATGGCCCGACTGATCCGCGGTCAGATTCTGTCTTTGAGAGAACAGGAATATGTGCTCGCCGCGCAGGCGTCCGGGGCCAAAGGCTTCTGGGTCATCCGAAAACACCTGATTCCGAACTCGATCAGCGTGGTCATTATTTCGACCGCACTGCAGATCCCGAATGCTATTTTTACCGAAAGTTATCTGTCCTTCCTGGGGCTCGGGGTAAATGCGCCGATGCCGTCGCTCGGGTCTTTGGCCTCAGATGCCCTGAACGGAATTACATCCTATGCGTACAGGCTGGTGATTCCGGCGGTCGTCATTTCACTGATCGTGCTGTCGCTGAATCTACTGGGCGACGGTCTCCGGGACGCTTTCGACCCGAAACTGAATGTGTAGGAGGGGGGACTTATGAAATTATTGGAAGTTAAAGATTTACATACCTCTTTCTTTACTGATGCAGGTGAGGTGAAAGCGGTTAACGGCATATCCTTCAATCTGGACCACGGCAAAGTGCTGGGTGTGGTCGGCGAATCCGGCTCCGGTAAGTCGGTTACCGCCTACTCGATCATGCAGATTCTGGCCCCTGCCGGTAAGATCGTTTCCGGCTCGGTGAAGTACAACGGCCAGGAGCTGGTGGGCGCGGGCGAAAAGACCATGAAGTCCGTGCGCGGTAACAAGATCTCGATTATTTTCCAGGATCCGATGACCTCGCTGAACCCGACCTACACGATCGGCCATCAGCTGATGGAAGCGATCCTGCTTCATACAGACCGCAATCGCTCGGAGGCCCGGGAGCGGGCGCTCGAGATGTTGCGACTGGTCAACGTCAATGAGCCGGAGAAACGGCTCAACCAGTACACCTTTGAATTTTCGGGCGGTATGCGTCAGAG
>CAZJTS010000082.1:0-8345 GCA_964548975.1 uncultured Fastidiosipila sp. | reverse complement strand
AAGCTGAGTTGACTTTTCGTCCGCCCCTCAGACTTCTTGAACAAAGCGATAATTGGTAGGAAGCAGGCAATGAGCCCCAGGGCAATACTTGAGATGCTGTAGACCATAATGATTCCTCCTGAGATAAGATCTAATTCATTATAGCCCCACACCTCAAAACCGTGTAGACGCCGTCACCTCAGCGGGTACTTTATGCTCGGGTTTCCGGTAGTTGATGATGCCGATACCGAGCGCAATGACGATCATTGCGACGAGGGTCTGCCAACGCCAGATGTTTTCGCCGAGGGCAATCCAGGAGAAGAGCGCACCGAAGACCGGGGTCACGGAATGGAAGATCACGATTTTCGAGACTTCGTGCCGTTTCAGCAGGAGAGACCAGAGGCCGTAGGCCAGTGCCGATACCAGCATGAGGTAGACGAGCACCAGGCTGTTGAGGAAGCCGGGCCAGATCAGGCGACCCCCGCCGAGCAAGCCGATGATCGTGAGAATCGCGCCGCCCAGGATAAACTGGAAGCCCGTCAGGGAGATGGGTTCATGGCTTTGGCCAAAGCGCTTGATCGCGAGATTGGCCAGCCCGTTCGCGAGGGCGGAGAGGAGGATGAAGAGCTCACCGTTCCAGCGGAAGGCCAGCTCGAGGCCGCTGCCCAGGTTCAGGATGATGATGCCGAGGAGGCCGAGAATGATCCCGGTGAACTTGCGCCCTGTGAAGCGTTCGTAGCCGACGGCTGCGGCGAGGATCACGGCGAAGAAGACGCTGGTCGAACTGAGGAGCGACCCAGAAGCGCCACTGACGACAGTCAATCCGAGATAGAAGAAGAGGTACTGCATCACGGTTTGGATGAGGGCAACGGTGATGGTCGGCCGGATGAGCGCGGGGTAGAAGCGGGGGTTCTTGCCGGTGATCACCCGACTCAGCAGGAGTGTCATCCACCCGCCGCCGAACATCCGCACGCCGGCAAAGATCAGGATATTGAATGTATTTGATGTGTCGATCCGAAAAACATCGTAGCCCAGTTTGATGGCCGGCGAGGCGGAGCCCCAAAGCATGGTACAGAAAAGTACCACGATCAACCATGAATACGAACGCAGACGCGATTTAGCCAATTTTACTACCTCCAACATGAAAGCAAGCCCGCCACTCCCGGAGCAACGGACTTGAATCGAATTTGTCCTGCTCAGTATAGCATCGAACGCGAGGGGATTTGTCTTCCCGGCCAAAAACCGGAATAGTGCTTAAGCCAAGCGCCTTCGAACAGCGGTTCACTGGCCCTTTTCATCGAGATCTTCCCTGATTATTGACGATTTGGACATAAACTGGGTGGGCGGATTTCTACTATGTTGCGAGGTGAACGTCCGTTTAATGCTAGTCTTTTTAAAACATCTTGTTGTTTGGAGATGAAGGGAGACCATATGAAATATCTAAATAAGGGCGTAAAGCTGCTTGTAGCTGTGATTACCGTACTGGCGCTCGGCGTCGGCTGTGCCGGACCCGGTGCGACCGATCAGAATGGGGATACGCCGGTGAATACGAATCAGACGGGGACGGGCCCCGCTCAGGAGGAAGTCGAGATCGAGTTCAGCTTCTGGGGAAATCAGGAGGAGATCGACAATAAGAATCGCCTGATCGAGGCGTTTCAGACAGAGTTCCCGCATATTAAAGTGAAGCCGGTCTTCAGTGACGGCGGCCAGTATCCAACCCGCATGCAGACCTGGTTCTCGTCGGGCGATGTGCCGGATGCGATGCAGATTGCGGCGGACACGATTTTCGATTATGTAAATGAAGGTATGTTTGAGGACCTGACACCTTACATTGAGGAAGCTGAGCTCCAGGACGCCTGGAACGAGAGCGCCCTGAACAATTTCCGCTACGACGGCAAGTTCTACGGACTCCCCCATGTTTATCATGTCTACGTCATTGCCTATAACAAGGCACTCTTTGACGCCGCAGGGCTGGACTACCCTACAGCGGACTGGACGGTTGAGGAGTTCCGCTCCATGGCAGAGACCTTGACGGAAGGCGAAGGTGCCGGCAAGACCTACGGGCTGGGTGGTTTCGGCGCTTTTGCGGCTAATGAGTACATTCATGCGTTCGGCGGACCGGTGTACGGCTGGGAGAACGGTTTCGAGATTTTCCCGGAAGGTGATGAAGGCCTGATCGAAGGCGTGAACTTCTTCAAGGGCATGATCGATGAGGGCAGCACGCCGAGCCCGGACAGCGATGCCAATGACATCGGTTTCGATAGCGGACGTTTCGGCATGTATGTTGCCGCCCCCTGGTGGATGGCGACCTGGCAGGAGCTCATCGAAGACTTCGAATGGGATCTGGTCACCTTCCCGAAGAAGCCTGACGGCGAAAGCCTCCACGCGCGCGTCTACCCCAACGGCATGGCGATTCCTGCCGCCGCTGAGCACAAGGAAGAAGCCTGGGAGCTGATCAAGTATCTGACCGCCAACGAGGAGGCGCAGACCATCGCCAGTGAAAGCGGCATGCCGAATCTCAGTGCTTTGGCCGAAAGCGAAGCCTTCCTGAACGACTATCCCGAAGGCTGGCAGCCCTACAACCGTATGGCCTTCGTCGATGCGCTGGATTCCACCTGGATGGTCCAGAACACGGGTAACTTCGATCAGATCAATACGATCATTCAGAATGAATTCACCAATGTCGTGAACGGAAACCTTTCACCTGAGGACTACGCCGAATTGATTCGGGCCAAAGGCGAGGAGCTGATGACACCCTAAAGGAAAGTGAGGCCCCTCGTGAAGCGCAAAGGTGAAACGCTGAGTTTCTATCTCTTTATTCTGCCCTGGCTGCTCGGCTTTATTCTGCTGAGCCTGGTGCCGATGCTTTACTCGCTGTTTACGAGTTTCACGGACTGGAACGGCATCTCCGATCCGGTGTTCACCGGCCTGGTCAATTACCGGCAGATCTTCCGGGATGAGCTCTTTTACACCAGCTTCAGGAACACGCTCTATTTTGCTCTGGTCTCTGTGCCGCTGAATCTGGTGCTGGCCCTGGTTTTGGCCATGCTCCTCAACAAGGATCGTTTGGGTACGACCTTCTTCCGCTCCGTCTTCTACCTGCCTTCCGTCGTTTCAGGCGTCGCGATCTATATCGTCTGGCAGCGCCTCTTCAATTCAGAAAGCGGCTTTATCAATTATGCGCTGCGGCTCGTCGGGATCGAAGGCCCCTCCTGGCTCAGAGATCCCCGCGTGGCGATGCTGTCGATCATACTGATGAGTATGGCCTTCTGCGGCAGTCAGATGCTGATTTTCCTGGCGGGGCTTCAGGATATTCCCCGCACCTATTATGAAGCCGCCCACCTGGACGGTGCTACGCCCGGCCAGACCTTCTGGCGGATCACCCTGCCGCTATTGTCGCCGGTCCTGCTCTTCAACCTGATCATCGGGATCATCGGCGGGCTGCAGGTCTTTACCCAACCCTTCGTGCTGTCGAACGGCGAAGGCACGCCGGCCTATTCGACCTATGTTTATGCGATGGGGATCTACAAGACCGCCTTTGCCCAGCACCGCTTCGGCTATGCATCGGCTTTGGCCTGGGTCATGTTCCTCGTGATCATGCTGGTGTCGGTGCTGGTTTTCCGCAGCAGTCGGCTCTGGGTCTTCGAACAAGGAGGTGCGGAATGAACAATCAGAAAGTTCCGGGTCGAATCCTCTGGTATCTGCTGATGCTCGTGCTGGTGTTTTTCTTTGCCTTTCCTTTTGTGTGGATGCTCCTGACCGGTTTTCAGACCGCGCGGCAGGCCGGCGCTTACCCGCCGACACTCTGGCCTTCGCCCTGGTCGGTCGCCGGGTACACTAGGGGTTTTACTTCCTTGCCCTTTATGACTTACTTCAGAAACAGCTTAGTGGTTGCGGTTCTGGCGACGTTGGGATCGGTCTTCAGCGCGACTTTGGCCGGCTACGGCTTCGCACGTCTGAATGCGCCGGGGAAGAAGCTGCTCTTTGGCCTCTTATTGGCGACCATGATGATCCCCTCCAACGTGACTTTGCTGCCGATCTATGCGATCTATGGTAGGCTCCAGTGGCTTGATACCTTCATCCCGCTGATTCTGCCGGCCTTCCTCGGCGCCAGCGCTTTCAACATTTTCCTGATGCGGCAGTTCTTTGCCACCCTGCCCAAAGAACTCGCTGAAGTCGCCCGCGTCGACGGCGCGAATCGCCTGCAGGTGTTCACCCGAATTTTCCTGCCGAACACTAAGCCGGCGATGTTTGTGGTGGTGCTTTTCTCCTTCGTGGCGTCGTGGAACGACTTCTTTACCCCGCTGGTTTTCCTTACCGACCCGGAGAAGTATACGCTCGCCGTGGGTCTGAACTTCTTCAAAGGCCAGTTCCCCGGCACGACCGACTACTCGCCTCTGATGGCGATGGCGACTTTCTCGGTGCTGCCGATCCTGCTGATTTTCCTCTTTGCGCAGCGCTATTTCGTTGAGGGGATCGCGACGAGTGGGTTGAAGGGGTAGGTCCTCGGCCCCCTTTCAGTGGTCTCGATTTCAGGTTATGCGGCCCCCTTCAGTGGTCTCGATTTCAGGTTATGCGCAGGTCTACATAGCGGCTCACAAAACTCGAGATTTTGGCCAGAGTAATTAGTTATGTAAAGCGCTTGGGACATTTTTTCGAGTTTGGTGAGAACGGGGGGTGTGCCGCGCCCTCAACCCAACCTCAAGCCTTGTATTATAATTACTAGAAAACCAGCGTCTTTCTCTGAGGAGGCCAAAGCTATGAACAGCCCATCCGGCGCCGTACCCCCTGCTGACCCGACGGACAATGTCGGTTTGATAGATCCTGACCCTGCCCATAATCCGACCCCGGACCCTACCCAAAACTACAAATACCAAGCTTTCATCAGCTACCGGCACATCGAGCCGGATCAGACGATCGCGGCGAAACTTCATCAGGCGATTGAGACTTTTCCGGTGCCGAAAAGTTTTTATATCGATGGCGCTAAGCCGAATTTCCGGGTCTTCCGGGATCGTGAAGAGCTGACTACCCGGGAGCTCTCGGACTCGATTGAAGATGCGCTCAGAACGTCTCGTTACCTTATTGTTCTCTGTTCGAAACGTACGCCGCTGTCGCCCTGGTGTGTGAAGGAAGTGGAGACTTTCATCGAATTACACGGGGCCGAGCGGGTGATTCCGGTTTTGGTGGAGGGTGAGCCGGCGGAGGCGTTTCCCCGGCCTTTGATGGAGCTGAAGAAAATCGTGACCAATGAAGAGGGGGAGTCGATTGAGCTGGATCAGGAACTCCTGGCCGCGGAGCTCAGGCCGCCGTCGGTTCAGCGAAGTGATTTCCCGGGCTATGAGGCCCTGGAGAAGGCGAATGATCCGCGGCTCCGGGATTTGGCCAAAGAAGCGGTCAACCTACTGAATACCGAGAAGTATCGCATCGTGGCGACGATGCTGGGGGTGAGTTACGGCGACCTCAAGCAGCGGGATAAGGAGCGCAGGACCAGGCGGCTCTTGCAGTTGACGGGCGTGGCGGCAGCGTTGCTCATAGTGTTCGGGGTGTTCATGTTCGATGCTTATCGGCGGACGAATGCGGCTCGACTGGTGGCGCAGGAAACGAACTCGGCGATGCTCCTGAATGCGGCGGAGGATCTCGGCCGGACGGGGGACCGCCAACGGGCATTGCTTGTGGCGGGGCGGGCGATGGCGCAGGCGACCGATGAGATGCCGCTCTATCAGCAGATGAAGGCCCGGCATTTCAATATTTTGAGTGAGAATCTGTATCAGGAGGATTTCGCCTACCAAAGCACGATTCAGACCGATAATCGCTTTACGTTCAACGCGATCGATCGCGAGGAGCGTTATGTGGCCGCAGGCCTAGGCTTCAACAGCGTGGGTATTTGGGAGTTGGCGACGGGTGAACTGGTGCGGACGCTGGAAGGTTTCAGGAGTCAGGTAAAGCATCTGGCCTACAGTCCTGACGGGCGCTTTTTGATGGCCGGGGCTTTTGATAATCAGGTGAAGGTATGGAATACCGCTGATTATTCCGAGGTGGTGACGCTGGCCTTCGAGGGACTGGTGTTCCTGAATCGTTTCTCGGAGGATGGCAGTCAGGCGCAGATCCTGATCGAGGAGGGCGGGCAGTTTCGCTGTGTCTTTATTGATCCCGAGAGTTGGGAGACGACCCACGAGATTTTCCTGCCCGGCAATATGACGCGCATCAGTTTCCATCCGGACGGCCACGAGCTCTACGCGATCTTCAGTAACGAGACCGATGGCGGCCTCTGGGCGTACGATGCCCGGACCGGTGAGAAGATCCACAGTTTCTCGCGTTTTCTGCCGAACGAAACGCCGACTGAGAGTTTCGAGCGTTTCAACAATTGTGTGATCGACTCCGACGGTCGCTACCTTTATGGGATCAGTGATAAGCATATTTATCGATATGATCTTGAGACCAGGGAGGCGGACTATCGGATCGCTTCGCAGTCGTTTCAGGATTTAAGGCCTTTGGTTTTGGCCAAAGACAACGGCGTGCTCTACACCGACGATGGCTTCGGACTGATGGAGATCAGGACATCCGACGGCCAGATGCTCCGCTCTACGGTGGTGGGCGGCAATATCGGTGATCTGGCGGTCGGGCCGGAGGGGCAGGTCGTTATCCTGACCGAGGATGGGAAGGTGACCGCGTTTCAGGGCAACAAGCTCTTGACCTACCAGCTGGATGCAGGCGGCGATGTTCCGGAATTCGTGGATCTGGGCCCTAAGGGGGATTACGCGATTCTCCAGTCTTTGACCAGCCAGAATTTTCGGATTGCCCGGCTGGGCGGACGCAATCGAGCGGAGGATATCCGTGCGCAGCTTATTACAGTAAGTCAGAACCGGAAGTTTGCGCTTTTCTATACGGCCACCGGCAGCTATATCTGGGATGTCGAGGGGCGCAAGCGTGCGCTCGAGCTCCCGGAGAGCCTCAGTCTGGGGCAGTCGATTTACTTCGGCTCGACGAGAGAGATGAGCCTCAGTAATGACGGCGAAAAACTCCTGCGCTTCGTGGATTACGAAGTGCCGGCGGATAATGAGGCGGGTTACAGCTATTACTCGATGCTGGAAGCGGTTGACATTCCGAGCGGGGAGATTCTCTGGAGCGAGAAGCGGGAGGGGTCGATTCCCTATTTCAGTTTCGTCGGCGCCGATCTCTTCTTCGTCCAGGATCGAAGGGGCGACAGTCGATTCATTACGCTGAGCGGGGAGGAACAGACCCTGTCCGGCAGTCGCTCCTGGCAGGTTTCGGCTGTCTTCAGTCCGAATGCCGACTACTTTGCGCAGAATTTCACCGAGGGGAACTTCCAGATTCGACGTCGCTCGGATGGCGAAATAGTTCATTCCGGCACAGGTACGATTCTGGACCTGGCGGTTGATGAAGGTAAGCTCGTGGCCCGCGGCGTCTACATGCAGGACGCCTTTGTCTGGGAAGAAGGCGGCGAGACCGCTTACCATTCCCTGACGTCTGCCCGCGATGTTATCGAAGGCACCACCACCCTCAACGATTATGACCCCACCTCCGGCCTCCTCCTGACGATCGAGAATTCGGAAGAGGGTAAGGAGGCGGTCCTCATTGATTTCGCCAGCGGTGAGCTGCTCATGCGCATGCCGATTGCTATCCAGGACAAGATCGCCAGAGGTTTCCTAACTGAAGGTGGCAAGGAGCTATACCTGGCAAAGAATGATGCCTACGCCCAAATCCACGCGAATAACTTAGAGTACGAGATGGAAGCCTTAGGCATCACCGAGCATTTCCAACTGCTTGACTATGACACGCTCGTCCGGGATGCGGCGGATTTCAATGCCGGACGGGAACTGACTGAGGCGGAGCTGGGTGAGCTCGGCCTGAAGAAATAGGGAGATAGCTATGAATAAACGGGCTATGCGCGACGGCTGGTGGCTCTTCGGTAAGAAAGTGCTGAGGACCGTGATCTATATCACCGGTTTCGTCCTCAGCGTGATCGGCAGTATCCAGGTCTATCAGGAGCGGGTCAGCGGCGCCTGGGAGCTGACCACCAATGTCATCAACAGCGTGATCAAGCTCTATGTTTTTGCGCCTTTGGCCGGCATGGATCAGGTCAATCCCTGGGCCTATGAAATCGCCACCTGGATCGCGCCGCTCAGCACGGTGCTGGGCTTCTTCCAGATCTTTGAGAAGTACCTGATCCAGCTGAAACTGCGCTGGCGGCACCTGCGCAAAACCGACCTGATCGTCATGGGCGATCTGGAGCTGGCCCGGCCTTTCATGCTCCAGACCCTCGCCGAACGCCCGAAAGAGGCCATCCTCTACCTGATCCCGGAACAGACCCTGCTCGTCGAGACCGAGGAGCTGGAGAAAAAGGG
>CAZJTS010000081.1:3440-8453 GCA_964548975.1 uncultured Fastidiosipila sp. | reverse complement strand
TGAAGGGTACTTTATTATAAAAGTTGAAAAGCTTGCCTAGTTCGAATACGGGCTTTTTCAGATTGCACAACGAATATATCTAAGCTACCGGGACTGAAAATCCATGCATGATATCCTTCACTCTTAAATAATCTTAAATAATCGTTGCCCCCATTCACCATAAATTTCTTTGACTATCACCCATCCTCTCGCTACTATTAAAAGAATTAGCTTATCTATCTAATGAGGTTTGTATGTACAAATTAATGGGGCGCTATATGCGTCAATATAAACTGTTTGCTATCCTGAGCCCGATTCTCATGATTCTGGAAGTATTGGCGGATGTACTGGCGCCTTACTTGATGGCACAGATTGTGGATCAGGCAATTCCGGCCAGTGATCAGCGGCTCGTTATTCGACTGGGGATCATTATGATTCTGGTGGCCTTGGGCGGGCTGCTTACCGGAGGAAGCAGCTCTTTTCTGGGGGCTACCGCCGGTTATGGTCTGGGAGCCAATGTCCGGGAAGGTGTGTTTCGTAAGATTCAGAGCTTCAGTTTCGAGCAGCTGGATCGCTTCTCGATTCCGTCGCTTGTTACACGGTTGACCAATGACATCACGTTGGTGTCTATGGTGACGATGATGACATTGCGGATGGCGATTCGCGCACCTGTGATGATGATAATGGCGGTCATTATGGCAGTGACCATCAATGCCCGGCTGGCGTTGATCTTCGCCGTGTCGCTTCCGATATTAATCGTGGCGATTAGCGTAATCATATTTTTGGCCAGGACACGCTTCCGGGAGATGCAAGAACGCGTGGATGACGTGAATGCTGTGATTGAAGAGGACCTGACCTCCATTCGTGTGATCAAGTCCTTCGTACGAGAGGGACATGAGACCGGACGCTTCGGCGAGCGAAACGATCGGCTGCGCGATCAAATGCTGAAGGACATGAATCTTTTGCTGGTCATGATGCCTATTATGAATCTGATTGTTTTCGGCTCGATCATTGCGATTTTCTGGTTCGGCGGTCAGCAGGTGATGGTCGGCGATATGGGTGCGGGTGAGCTGATGGGCTTCATCACTTACTGCATACAGATTCTGATCTCCCTGATGATGGTGTCGATGTATCTCTTTCAGCTGACGCGCGGCAACACATCGGCTGAGCGTATCTGGGAGGTCCTGGATTCCGAAGCGAATCTTTTCTCACCCGTTGAAGGTGGAGTGACAAGCGTGCCGAGCGGCGATGTTGAATTCAGTGAAGTGAATTTCCGCTATGAAGGGAATTCGGAGGATTCCCTGCATGGCGTGACTTTCCGCGTGAATGCGGGTGAAATGATCGGCGTGATCGGTCAGACAGGCTCGGCCAAAACCACGCTTGTCCAGCTGATTCCCCGACTCTACGATACGACGGCCGGAACAGTCAAAGTCGGCGGCATCGATGTCAAGGATTACGACCTGAAAACCTTGCGTGACGATGTGTCTTTCGTCCTGCAGAAGAACACGCTGTTCAGCGGAACCTTGCGCGATAACATGCGTTGGGGGGATGAGAATGCCACCGATGCGGAAATCCGGGAAGCTCTGGAGCATGCGGAAGCCTGGGAATTTGTCAGCAGACTGGCGGAGGGCCTGGACAGCTGGGTGGAGCAGGGCGGTAGTAATTTCTCCGGTGGCCAAAGGCAGCGTCTGACGATCGCCCGTGCGCTGCTCAAGCAGCCGAAGATACTGATTCTCGACGACTCTACCTCAGCGGTTGATACAGCGACTGATCAGAGGATTCGGCAGTCATTCAAAGAGAATCTGGATCATGTTACGACATTTATCATCGCCCAGCGAATTGCTTCCATCCAGGATGCGGACCAGATTATGGTGCTGGAGGAAGGCAGAATTTCGGCGATGGGGAAGCATGCGGAGCTGCTTGAAACCAATGAGATCTATCGCGATCTCTACGAAACACAGGTGAAAGGGGGGATTGCGGAATGAGCCAGGAAAAAGATACAGTTCGGGAAAAAGATACAGTCCGGGAAAAAGATGAACAGGCCCCGCGGGCGGAACGCTACGAAACCCGGTCGGTAAGGCCGGACAATCCGCTCGGTACGATTAGAAGGCTGCTGCGCTATTTTCGTTATGCGCGCTGGATGCTCGTAGTCGGTTTGGTATTGCTCGGGATCTCGGCTTTGGCCGACGTGGCATTCAACTCCATGTTCAAACCCATTGTCAACAGCCTGGTCTACGACCGCAGCATCGAACTCCTGATCCGCTATATCGCGATCCTGATCGGGATCATTGTGCTGAACCTGACCTCGCAGTATCTGGGGAACCGCATGATGATGCGCCTGTCTCAGACGATCACCCATCA
The DNA here is from genome assembly GCA_964548975.1 of uncultured Fastidiosipila sp. Classification (GTDB taxonomy): domain Bacteria; phylum Bacillota; class Clostridia; order Saccharofermentanales; family Fastidiosipilaceae; genus JAAYZH01. The sequence continues at coordinate 6,113 of CAZJTS010000081.1, read as the reverse complement.
GTTGCGAAAAGATCTCTTTGATCGGATGATGAAGTTGCCGATTGCCTTTTTTGATCGGACGAAACAGGGCAATATCATGAGCACCTTCGTCAATGACGTCGATATGGTCAGTCAGGCCTTGCAGCAGGCGATTCCTCAGACGCTGTCGGCGATTCTGATCTTCTTCGGTACCTTGATTATGATGCTGGTGCTGAGTCCGACCCTGACGCTGCTGGCTATGGTGACAATGGCGATCATGATTGCGTCGACGGCTTTCGTCGGCAAAAAAAGCGGACGGAATTTCCGTGAGCAGCAGGCGCAGTTGTCCAATATGAATGGCTACGTCGAAGAGATGATGGACGGCCAGAAGGTGGTTAAGGTCTTCAGCCATGAGGCGAAGGCCATCGAGGAGTTCGGCGAGTATAATGAAGCTCTACGCAAATCGTCCACGCGGGCGAGCGCTTTTAGCGTCCTGATTATGCCCCTGATGGGGAATCTGGCCTATGTCCAGTATGCCCTGGTGGCGATGGCCGGCGCGCTGCTGACGATCAGCGGGCGCATCGACATTGGGACGATTTCATCGTTCCTCCAGTATACCCGCACGGTGTCCCGACCCCTGACCCAGCTCTCGAGCCAGATGAATGTGGTGCTGGGGGCGATCGCCGGTGCGGAACGCATTTTCCAACTCCTGGATGAAGCCGAAGAATCGGATACCGGTAAAGTAACGATCGAACAGGATAGCAGCGGCGCCCGGACCTGGCTCGTGCCGCAGGCGGACGGCAGTGTCGAACGCGTGCCGGCCAAAGGCGACATTCGCTTCTATGACGTGGATTTCGGTTACCTGGAAGGCCAGGAAGTGCTCAAGGATATCAGTCTCTGGGCTGAGCCGGGTCAGAAAATCGCGTTTGTCGGTTCTACCGGCGCAGGGAAGACGACCATCACCAATCTGATCAACCGCTTTTATGAGATCCGCGAGGGGCAGATCACGTTCGACGGAATTGATCTCGCCGATATCAGCAAGACGGCGCTTCGTTCAACCATGGGCATGGTGCTGCAGGATGTGCATCTCTTCGAGATGTCTGTGAAAGAGAATATACGCTACGGACGGCTCGATGCTACGGATGAGGAAGTCATTGCCGCGGCCAAAATGGCCAATGCCCATACCTTCATCGAGCGCTTACCGGACGGATATGATACAGTACTGGCGAGCGATGGACAGAATCTCTCCGCCGGTGAACGCCAGCTCCTGTCCATTGCCCGCGCTGCGGTGGCGAATCCCCTGATCCTGATCCTGGACGAAGCGACTTCATCGGTCGACACGCGTACCGAACGCCTGATCGAAAAGGGGATGGATAAACTGATGGAAGGTCGAACCACTTTCGCGATTGCGCACCGTCTTTCTACGGTCCGGCATTCCAATGCGATACTGGTACTGGAGTCCGGCGAGATTATTGAACGCGGAGATCACGAGGATCTCTTGGAGCAGAGAGGTCGCTACTACGAATTGAGTGCAGGTACGGCTGAACTCGCTTAGGAAAGGGAAGAGGATTGTCACGCTTTCGCCTAAAAGGTTTAGGTAATGTCAACACAACAACCGGAGTCATTTGGCAGCAGCTACTTCTGTTTGCGTTGCCGCTTCTGTTTACGAATTTTCTCCAGCAACTCTACAATGCCATCGATCTCCTGATCGTCGGAAACTTCGCCAGCGACACGGCTTTGGCCGCAGTCGGCTCAACCGGTTCGGTCACCGCCCTGATCGTCGGGTTGTTTATCGGTGTTTCGACCGGGGCATCGGTCGTGGTCTCCCATGCCTACGGTGCTGAAGATAACAAAAAAGTCTATGAGCACGTCCATTCAACGATGTTCCTGGGCTTGGTCTCAGGCGTCATCCTGACTGTCGTGGGGCTGGCCGCAAGCCGGCCGCTGCTGGAACTGATGAATACCCCGCAGGAACTCTTGCCGGAAGCCTCCGTTTACATGCGGGTGATCTTCATCGGCATGATCCCCTCCAGCATCTACAATATGGCCTCCGGGATCCTCCGGGCTGTGGGGGATTCGCAAAAGCCTCTACTCTTCCTGATCATCTCAGCGGTGGCGAATCTCCTGTTGGATCTGCTCTTCGTCGCTGTCCTGCCCTTCGGGGTCGAAGGTGCCGGCTGGGCGACGGTGATTGCCCAGACTTTGGCCGCAACCTTGGCCGTCGTAACACTGATGCGCTCGGATATGGCCTACCGCTTCTTCTGGCGGGAGATGAAACCTCATGCCGAGTCGGTTCGCCGTATTCTGCAGATCGGACTGCCGGCCGGCCTTCAATCCGTGATCATCAGCTTCGCGAATACGATCATCCAGAGCAATGTCAATGCCTATGGCGCGCATGCTGTTGAAGGTTATGCGACGGCGAACCGGATCGACGGCTTCTATTTCATGTGTATCCACTCTTTCAGTCTGGCGATTACGACTTTCGTGGGGCAGAATATCGGTGCGGCCAAATTCGAGCGTGCCCGTAAAGGCGTAAAAGTGGCGATCCTCCTGTCTACAGCGGTTGCCTTGATGCTGGGTGTGGTGATCTATACCTTCCGCTTCGAACTCATGGGGCTGTTCGGTACCAATCCGTCCAGTCTCCCTATCGGCGAAATGATGCTGGTGATCGCGAGCCTCGGCTACTGGGTCTTCGGTATCGGTGATGTCCTCTCG
>CAZJTS010000081.1:0-3430 GCA_964548975.1 uncultured Fastidiosipila sp. | reverse complement strand
CTCGGGGGCGTTCCGCGGTGCCGGGAAGTCGGGCTTCCCGATGATCTCTGCGATGATCAATATGTTCGGAGTCCGAATCCTGTGGATGTTCATCGCCCAGCGCATCTATCCGAATATTCTCAGCGTATTTCTGGCCTATCCTGTATCATGGATCTGCCAAGCCATCATGATGCTGGCCTACTATTATCGGGGCAAATGGTTGCCGCGCGAAAAATGGGTGAAGCCTGAACCAACGGAGGAAAGTCATGTTTGAATTCTACATTCCCGGCAAAGACGAAGCGAAACCTAAAGCCGCATCCGAGTGGTCCTACCGCCCGGATCAACCGCGGGAAGGCGAGCACAGCAAAGCGGATCTCGATAAAGTATTGGGGGTGAATCAGTTCACGTTTGACGGGGCGAAGTACACACCCGGTGAACTGGGCTATCTGTCATCTATTGCGGGTCGTCTGCTCGCCTCATTCAGACAGGCACGCGAGAAGATCACTGAGGACGATGCTGACCACGAGAAAAAAGCGGAAAGTGCCGAGCAGCTGATCAATGTCACGGTGAACCGCGGTAAACTGATCCACCGGGCGCTGGCCGAACATCTGCAGAAACGTGAGTCCATCACCTACTACCGTTCTCGCGTGACGGGCGCACCTTACATCGATGCCGGTAGTCGGGTGTTTCTGTTTACGGATCCCCTGGCTTGGGCCAAAGCCGAGGAACGCGCCAAAGACGATCAAGAGTTCGAACTCGCCCAGGCGAAGCCGGCGGAACTCTCGCGCTTACTCTATCTGAACGGCTGCAACACCATCGTCTTCAATGATGGGTATCTGGCCTTCGCCGGTGATCGGGAGGACTTCTTGCCGCTCTCGGAAACTGCGGAGACGATTGCTGAGCCCGCACGAGCGCTGCGCTTTTTCTGCCTGGCTTTCTTGCAGGTTCTGCGTGGCACGCAAGATGGGGATAAGCAGAAAACACTCACCATGCTTGAGTCCCAGATCTCTGCCAGACTGATCCAAAGTCGTTTGCCATTCAAAGCAAGCTCTCAGGAAGGGGATCGGACTCAGTTTGTGATTCTTACCGATGGAAACGACCACACGGCACTGGGCTGTTTTACTGATCAGACGGCCCTGCCTGACGATGAGGGTTACTATCCGGAGATTCCTTTTATTACCGTCGCCCAGCAGTTTCTGGCTGAGGAGAACCCCATCGGTGGGATCATCCTGAACCCGGGAACAATGAATTTCTATCTGGATAGGAACTGGCTGACCCGGCTCGTGCGTTTCGCTGAGAAGCTGGTCCAGGCCGCAAAAGAGAAACAGGCCGAGCATCCGGAGGACACCGAGTCTTAATTACTCGGGTAAGGCACCTTCGAGCTTGAGTAAGCGTTCCTTCAATTCGATCCCGCCACCATAACCGACGAGTTTGCCGTTTGTCCCGATCACCCGGTGACAGGGAATAATAATGGAGATGGGGTTGCGGTTGTTGGCGAGACCAACGGCGCGGCAGGCGAGGGGATTGCCGATCGCTTCAGCGATTTGTTTATAGGTTCGGGTTTCCCCGTAGGGTATCTCCGAGAGTGCCTGCCAGACTTGTTTCTGAAAGACGGTTCCCCGGAGACTGAGGGGGAGATCGAAGGCCGTTCTTTGGCCGGAAAAATACTCGATCAGCTGACCTGCGACCAGATCCGTGAAGGCAGTGGGCTGCCCCACATCTGTTGCCTCGGGGTCGCCTGTTTCCAGACCAATAAGGGTATCATCTTCATAATCCAGGCGAAACGTCCCGAAGGGACTATCGTAGAGTGCGAATCCTCGTTCCATATTTCTGACCTCCAAGCGTGTGCTTATTTCATTGTCTTATCAAGTAAGTGATAAAGCAATTGCTTAGATGCGATATTTTGATTTGTTCATGATGATTTATTACACTAATTAATTGTTATCTACGGAAATATTTTGGTGAAGTTTATATAATGTATATAGCATAACTGTGGTTAGCACTACAGTACGCAAGCCGATGACAAAAGTGGTGTAAGAGCCGCAAATTAAGGAGGAAAAAATGAAAAGAAGATCGTTTATGCTATTCGGAACGATAGCACTTTGTTTCTTATTTCTGTTAGGGGCTTGTCAGAAAAATGCTCCATCAACAGATTTAAGCAGTGATGAAATTAGCAAATTGAATGACAGTGAAACCTACCCGGATGTTCCAGGATCGCTGGAAAAGGTATTTACGAGTATGGACGAAATTCGCGCGGATGCACAAGTCATTGTTGAAGTCGAAGTCATGAAGAGTGACATCGTTCCATTGGACGGCATGCCTCAAACACATACCAAAGTCAAAGTTTCAAATGTTCTTAAGGGGAATGTTGCTGCTGGAGATACTTTGAATATTGTTGAAGAAGGCGGCTTTAATGGCAAGCTGATTGGGGACATTCCCAAAATGCAAGCGGGTGAGAATTACTTCCTACATTTGGTTGAGTATAAAGACAACTATTATATAAGTGGAGCTTTCCAAGGACGTTTCATTGTTAAAGAGGGGTATGTATTCCAACAGGCTACTGAGGAGATAAAGCTCACTTCCTATCAACCGCTTAAGGTTGATGCTTTTATAGATACCTACACTGTGAAATGATTTGCTTAAGGTATGGGTATGCAATGTTCACGACCTATCTGAACCGGCCAGGGAGCTCCGTACTCCCTGGCAACAAAGGTGCGTCGCCCAAGGAAGGGTCGGGGCGCGTGAAGAACTTATGCGACACCTGGACCACTACCCCAGAATTAGGTGCCTGAAATCTGATCACATCGCCATATGATGCCGGTAGTCCTCCGGGTGCCTCGCCAATAAGCTGTCCTAAGCGGTTGTCATGTATCCTGGCGGCGAAATCAACAGCGGAGCTAAAGGTGTGGGCGTCGACCTCTACGAAAATTTCCCCTGAGAATGTTGGGCTGAGCTGACGATTTCGCTGAGCTTGTATGGGGAACTTCAGCAAGAAAGGGCCATATCGAACATGTGAAGTCCCGGCGAGATAACGATCAATCGGCAGGTAGCGAAAAAACTCCGTTGCCACAGCGTTATCGCCGCCGCTATTCCCGCGCAAGTCGAGGATCATGACATCGACGGCTTTGGCGGAGAGCTCCGTGAAGAAGTTCGCCAAATGCCGGCGATACTCCGCGTTGTTGATGCACTGCCGCAAAGTGAATACACCCACCTTGTTGGTCACATGGTAGGAGACGAATGGTTCAGGTGCTTGTGGTGTGACTTCGGCCCAAGACAGCATTTCTGTGCGATCCGAGAAACGTATGTCAATCGATCTCTCTGTCGGAACACCACAGAAGACAAGATAATCGCTATAGCGGATATCTTGCGCAAAGTTTACTCTCGCATATGCCTCGACCTCATAAGAGAACTGTTCAAGATATCGGCTATAAAGTGTATCGACCGTGAGACC
>CAZJTS010000080.1:2470-8479 GCA_964548975.1 uncultured Fastidiosipila sp. | reverse complement strand
TACCCTTGACATCAATACTACCGTCTCAACGTGCATCGTCTGAGGGAACATGTCCACAGGCCGGACTCGCTCCAGCCTGTAAGCCTCTCGCAAGTATTTCAGGTCCCTGGCCAAAGTCGCCGGATTGCATGAAACATACACGATCCTTTCAGGCCGTGCGGACAAGATGGCATCCAGTAGTTTCTCATCACAGCCTTTGCGCGGCGGGTCCACTACGACAACCTCCGCCCACGCCCCTTGTCGCACGAGTTCCGGTAACAGCCGCTCCGCTGCCTCATGGTAATACGTGCAGATCTTGTCCAGGCCATTACGCCTTGCATTCTCCCGCGCATCCCGGATGGACGCCTCCACGATGTCGACACCGATGATTTTGCACTCGTCTTTGGCCAAAGCCTGGCCTATCGTCCCACTCCCGCAATAGAGATCCCACAAGGTCTCGCCGGCTCTGAGATCTGCCGCCTCGGCAACCAGCCGGTAAAGCTGTTCCGTCTGGCGCGTGTTCACCTGAAAGAACGCCTGCGGAGAAATCTGATAAGAGAGCCCGTTCAGCTCTTCCGTGATCGTTGAAGCGCCGCCGGCGTGCACCCAATTGGGTCCAGGTTCAATCCCCTTCGCTCTATTGAGCCAGAGGGATTCGGCTTCGATGCTCGGCGCTTCAGTAGGCAACTCATCCAGCACCAGCGATACCATCACCTGATCGGTCTCAACGCCGGTGCGCACGATGAGTTGGTGAAGCCCTTCGAGCCGGAGTCCGCGGACCTCTCGGCGCACTGCATCAGCAGTCTCATTCTGAATAAGACAGTCGGAGGAATCCACAACATAATGTGATCGCGCGGCGAAAAAGCCCATCTTCTCCTCATCCACTCGAAAACGCGCATGGTTCCGATATCGCCAAATCTCGGGACTGGCCAGGCAGGGAGCAAGAATATCGTCTAGGAGCGCCGCGGGGAACTGTCCGATCCGTTCCAGAGCAGAGCGGACGTGCCGGGTTTTGGCCGAGAGCTGTGCCTCATAATTCAGGTGCTGTACCGTACAGCCGCCGCAGATTCCGAAAACCGGGCAGGGTGCCTCCACCCGATCCGGTGAAGCGTCCAGAATCTCAACGAGCTCGGCGACGGCGTAGCGCTTACGCCGGTCCAGCACCTTCGCCAGGACGGTTTCACCGGGTAGAGCATAGGGCACAAACACCGTAAGGCCGGCGTCTGTGCGGCCAATTCCACGGCCGTCTACGTCCAGATCTCTGATCATTACCCTAATAGTTTCGCTTGTCTGCAAAATCTCGCTCCTCTATAATTCAAGTATAACGTAGGACCGCATTCTCAACTGAGGAGAACATTATGGATCCAAGAAATTCAGAGTTCAGTTACGCGGCAGACTTCGCGAAACGCAAAGGATCAGGCGAGCGAAACGGTTGTTCATTTATCAGCCTACTGGTGGTGCTGGGCATCGTTGCGTTGGCAGCGCTTTTGTACTGGGGGGTGGTCCAGATTGTCTCGCTGGTCACATCTTAAGCCGGGCTTTGGCCAAAGCACAGGTTGTGTAAGCACTTAGATAGTGTATCTCGTTCCTCGCCCTGTCCCTATGACTCTGACGAGGTTCTTGTCTATCAATTTGTTCAATAGGCGAATCACTTTGTACTTACCGTATCCTGTCAGCTGAACAATTTCGCTGCTCGCCAGATTCATCTCACCGGATAAAGATTCCAAGACTTTTTTCTCATCGCTATTCACATTGAGCGGCAGAGTCGGCACCGGCAGCACAACGGTTATGGCGTTATCCGTGATCCTAAAAACAGGTTTGGTCTTGTACTCAGCATACGAATCGACAATGCGCCTTATCCCTGTGCCGAACAGTTCAATAAAGCCCAATCGATAGAACATATTTCCTATAATCGGATTCCTCAGGACGGATAGCGACCCGCTCAGATAGTCTTCTTGCGAGACACCGAAGGTTAATCCACCAGGGGATGCGACTTCAATGCGATCCGGATGCATCCCAACTCGGACGTGTGCATTAATATCCCAGGTTCTATGTACTAAAGCATTTACTATTGTTTCCCGAAAAGCTTTTTCGGGGATCAGTTCAACGATTTCTCGCTTTGCGCCCTGTATTTCTTCGTATTGATAATATTTCCTATAAAAGTCCAAAGCTAAATCGAGCTGCGCCAGAACAGAAACATTCGTAATTGTTTCTCGGTCCCTGATCTCATTAATCGAATCTCCGAAACGAACAATGTCTACTCCGTGAAATGAATTCTTATCCGCGAAGATTGCGGCAACATTATTGAACTCAGATTGTTTCGTGTAGAAACCTAATGTCCTGAGGACATCAGTGCTGAGCTCATTGACGCTTAAATTCTCTTTCATGACCTTAGATAGATAGTCGAACTGGAGGGCTTGGTCCTGATAGCTAAGGTCTTCAAACGTTAGATTTATGCCAGAAAGCGTCAGCCTCTTCAGTTCGACCATATCCACTTCAACGGAGGAAGTATTTGTGCGTCTGTAGGCTTTTCCCTTATAAAGATAGGGCTTATGTAAGCCTTCCGTAACTCTTAACGTAATAACATTTTTCTTTCGATTGATCGAAAAAACAAAGTCGGGCTTCGGCTTGATATTATCGTTGATTTTATTCTCTATTTTTAAGCAGGCAGTGTCGGGATCTTCTATACCGAGAAATTTCCCGTCATCACTGATTCCAAACTCGATCGTCCCGGAACCGAAATTGGCGAATGCACTTACGGTCTTCAGAAACGAGTTATTCACTTCCGCTTTCCATTCTAAGTATTTATCTTCCATGCTTTCACCTCTGAGAATATTGTTACCCTAATCATAGCTGAAAGCAAACGTAAACGCAACGTAAAAATTTACGTTGCGTTTGCGTCTGCGACTCTACTCTTCGGTGCTGTCCATGTGCTCTACATAGGGTACTCACAGCATAAGCTGTTTTTTGGCCAAAGCATAGTACCTGTCACAATCTCGGTATACTGCGAACAAAATCATAAATCAAGCGTTTAAAGCGTTCACAGTCTGGACAAATTGCCCATCTATAAATACAATTAGGATCAATTAGTTTATGTGAATCAGCCTGCGTGGGTTCAGGGTTAAGAGTCGGTGGTTCTGGCGATCACGGGTCGGAAACACAGAAGAAAAAGGAGTCAAAAAAGAATGAGCAAGTACGTATACCGCTTCAAAGAAGGCAATGCTTCGATGAAGAACCTTTTGGGTGGTAAAGGCGCGAATTTGGCCGAAATGACCAATCTGGGTTTGCCTGTCCCGCGTGGTTTCACGATCACGACTGAAGCATGTAACCGCTTCTATGAAGACGGCAAGAAAATCGACGCTGAGATTGAAAAAGAGATTTTCTCTGTTCTCGAATCTCTGGAAGCTGAAACCGGCAAGAAACTGGGTGACACCGGCAATCCTTTGCTGGTATCCGTCCGTTCCGGTGCCAGAGCTTCCATGCCCGGCATGATGGACACGATCCTGAACCTCGGTCTGAATAATGAAGTGGTGGAGGCTTTCGGTAAGCTGACCGAGAATCCGCGTTTCGCTTACGACTCCTACCGTCGTTTCATTATGATGTTCTCGGATGTCGTCATGGAGATCGAGAAGCATCATTACGAAGAAATCCTGGACGACGTCAAGGCCAGCCGTAATGTCGAGCTCGATACCGATCTGGATGCGGAAGCGATGAAGGAAGTCGCTACCCGTTCTCTGGAAAAATACAAAGAAGAAAAAGGCGAAGAATTCCCGCAGGATCCCAAAGAACAGCTCCTGCTCGCGATCCAAGCCGTTTTCAGCTCCTGGAACAACACCCGCGCAATCTACTATCGCCGCATGAACGGGATTCCCGCATCCTGGGGAACCGCCGTTAACGTGCAGGAAATGGTCTACGGTAACATGGGCGAAACGTCCGGTACCGGTGTGGCCTTCACACGTAATCCGGCGACCGGCGAAGACAAGCTCTACGGCGAATTCCTGATGAATGCTCAGGGCGAAGACGTCGTGGCCGGTGTCCGCACTCCTGCAACAATTGATCACCTGAATGACGTCATGCCGGAATGCTACCAGCAGTTCCAGGAAATCTCTCAGAGACTCGAAGACCATTATAAGGATATGCAAGACCTCGAGTTCACCATCGAGCGCGGTCAGCTCTTCATCCTCCAGACGCGTAACGGTAAGCGCACGCCCGCTGCGGCCCTCCGCATAGCTGTCGACCTGGTCGAGAAAGGCATGATTTCCGAGGCCGAGGCCCTACAGCGCATCGATCCCTCTTCACTCGACGCCCTGCTCCATCCGACTTTCGATCCCGAAGCTCTTGCTTCGGCCGAACCTGTGGCCAAAGGCCTGCCCGCCTCCCCCGGCGCAGCAAGCGGCAAAGTCTACTTCACCGCCGAAGATGCTTCCGCAGCAGCTGAGAAAGGCGAAAAAGTCGTTCTGGTCCGCATGGAAACGTCTCCCGAAGATATCGAAGGCATGAACCTCGCCCAAGGCATCCTGACCGGCCGTGGCGGCATGACCTCCCACGCAGCCGTTGTTGCCCGCGGCATGGGCCGTTGCTGTATCGCCGGCTGCTCCGAGATGAAGATCTTCGAAGAAGAGAAATACATGACCGACAAGAACGGTAAGCGCTACGAAGAAGGCGACATTGTCTCCCTCGACGGCTCCACCGGTCTCGTATACGATGGCGAACTTCAGGCCAAAGACCCCTCCCTCAGCGGCGACTTCAACACCGTTATGGGCTGGACCGATAAATATCGTAAACTCGGCGTCAGAACCAATGCCGACACGCCTCACGATGCCGCCAATGCCCGCGAACTCGGTGCCGAAGGTATCGGCCTCACCCGTACAGAGCACATGTTCTTCGAGAAGGACCGTATCTTCGCTTTCCGCCAGATGATCGTGGCCAAAGACGAGGCCGACAGAAGAGCCGCCCTCGAGAAGATCGTCCCCTATCAGCAGGAAGACTTCGAAGGTATCTTCGAGGCCATGAACGGCCTGCCGGTCACCATCCGCCTGCTGGATCCGCCGCTCCACGAGTTCCTGCCTCAGAAGCACGACGAAGTCGAAGAACTCGCCTCCGCCCTCGGCCTCACCTACGACGCCCTCAAGGCCAAAATCGACGAACTCCACGAACTGAACCCCATGCTCGGCCACAGAGGTGTCCGTCTCGCCGTCTCCTATCCTGAGATTGCCGAGTACCAGACCCGCGCGATCATCAATGCCGCCCTCAAAGTTCAGGAATCCGGCATGGAAGTTCTGCCCGAGATCATGATCCCGCTCGTCAGCGAAGGCCTCGAGCTCTCCTACGTCAAAAAGGTCGTCAAAGAAACCGCCGATAAGATCATCGCCGAAAGCGACCAGGATCTCCACTACCTCATCGGTACCATGGTCGAGATTCCGAGAGCCTGTCTCTCCGCCGACGAGATCGCCCAGGACGCTGAATTCTTCAGCTTCGGCACAAACGACCTGACCCAGATGACCTATGGTCTGTCCCGTGACGATGCCGGCCAGATCCTCGAAGCCTACTACAGCAAAAACATCTTCGAAGCCGACCCCACCTCCACCATCGACGTCAAAGGTGTCGGCAAACTCATGGAGATCGCAGTCGAAGGCGGCCGCAAAACCCGCCCTACCATCAAGCTCGGCATCTGCGGCGAACACGGCGGCGACCCCGCTTCCGTAAAGTTCTGCCACAAGCTCGGCCTGAACTACGTCTCCTGCTCCCCCTACCGTGTACCGATCGCGAAACTCGCGGCAGCACAGGCGGCGTTGGAAGATAAGTAAGCTAGTAGTCTAGTTTTGTAATTGCTAAACCACCCGGTGGTCCTTGGGGGCTGCCGGGTGGTTTTTGGTTTGTGGGGTTTGGGGGTTTTTGGACGTTTATCTTAGCGCCCGCTCTCTACAAGCGGTTGCATTGTCGGGAAAAGTCAAACGAGCAGCCTGTAGAGAAGTCCGCTCTCTACAAGCGGTTGCATTGTCGGGAAAAGTCAAACGAGCAGCCTGTAGA
>CAZJTS010000080.1:0-2370 GCA_964548975.1 uncultured Fastidiosipila sp. | reverse complement strand
CTACAAGCGGTTGCATTGTCGGGAAAAGTCAAACGAGCAGCCTGTAGAGAAGTCCTTCTACCACAAGCTGCTGCACCGGGAAAATTTCACTTGCTACAGCTTGTAGGCATCTAGGTTTACCACAAGCTGTTGCTCCCTGCCGAAAACACTACCACAAGCAGGTTGTAGTCGACCTCAATTACCACAAGCTGTAACACCGAAAAAAACATTACCACAAGCTGTAGCAAGCCCGCCGCCACCGCCGCACCAACCTCAGCCAGCACCCACTCATCCCCACCATCAATCCCTATACTCCAGAATATCCCCGGGCTGGCAGTCCAGCGCTTCGCAGATGGCTTCCAGTGTGGAGAAGCGGATGGCTTTTGCTTTGCCTGTTTTGAGGATGGAGAGGTTGCTCATTGTGATGCCCACTTTTTCGCTGAGGGTTTGGAGTTGCATCTTTCTTTTGGCCAACATTACATCAAGATTTACAATAATCGCCATAGTTACACCGTCAGATCCGTTTCTTCCTTGTAGCTTACCGCTTTGCTGAAGAGGTCCGCGATAAAGTACATGGCTAGTGCGCTTGCCAGCAAGCCCAGAATTCCCAAGAATAGATATGTGCCGACCAGGCCGACTTCGTGCCCCAACTGCATGTAGCTGTAAATCGCCACGATGATGATCAGCAGAGCCCCGACAATAAAGCAATGGCCCATACGCATCAGCCACTTGACCGTCGTTCGATCGAAGATGTTCCGGCGGTTGCTGCGTTTCACGAGATAGAAAGCGATAAGGATCGCAGCCAGCAGAGCGATCAGCATCAGAATGACCGGAATCAAAATGGGGTACTGCATGTGAGCGATCACGGGATCTTCGGCTAAGGTCTGTGAAACAGTAAAGAAATACAGTGGCATCAGCAGGCCGATAAACAGTGCTGCCAAGATCAGTACTACCAACATCAGATTTGTAAGTAACTTAGTGCGCATAAGGTCTCCTCCAATTAGAAGAATTTGACTTAATTATACGCCGTATTTATTGTTTGTCAATAAATATTTTACTACTATCAGAGAAAGTCCTTATGCTTAAGCCACAGAAAGGTGATGAACATCAGAAAGACGGTCAGCAGCACGATCAGGATGAAGGCAAAGGGATTCTTCTCGATTGGCAGACCGACATTCATGCCCCAGAGCCCGGCGGTGATCGTGGGGATTGTGACGATGATGGTGAGGGACGTGAGGGTTTTCATGGTCTCGTTGAGATTGTTCTGAATGACGCTGGAGAAGGTCGTGTCCAGATGCGTGAGCATTTGGCGGGTTTGGTCGAGCATTTTTTCGGCCTGGTAGTTTTCGACGAGCACATCATGTAACCAGTCGGAGTGGCATGGGTGTTTACTCATGTAGGGCATCTGGTTGAGCTTCTTCATGATGAGATGGTTCTCACGGACGGCTGTGTGGAGGTAAACCCCGCTTTTGTCCAGTTCGGACATCTGCAAGAGGAGATCAGAATGTGTGGACTTCCCCAATTGGTCGTGAATGGTATTCATGCGCGTGCGAATATCGCGGCTCGCGTAGACATACGAGCGGCTGATCCGCCAGGCGATCTCGATCAGGAGACTCTGGGGATGGATCGTCGATTCCAGGAGATCGAATTCCTGAGTCAGAATGTCATTGAAAAATTCGGGATTTTCTTTGCAACAGGTCAGGACCCGGTCCTCCAGCAGGATGACCGAGATCGTTCGGTTGATATAAACGCCTTCGTTGCGGCGATCCGCCGGCTCCAAAGGATAAAGTAATGAGACGAGCACCGGCGTCAGGACTTCCTGCTGTTCGAGTTCTTCAGCGCGCGAGACCTCATCCGGGTCGACCGTCGAGCGCAAATAGTCCAGCGGGAATCTGAACCGCTCCGCGTATTCGGTCATCACCTCGATCGACGGATCCTCCAGGTGGATCCAATCCGCATCCTCAAGCCCGCCCGAAGCTTCACTATCCAGACAAAAGTAACGAACCATATGCACCTCCTCTCTTTCAGTTCATTCTAGAACTTCTCTTCGCGCCGAGTCGGCCAAAACCCGGCCCAACAGAAGAATTCACAATTCGCGAGGACGGTTTTCTGTATCATAGTAGTTAATCTAAACGATGGGGAACACAGATGACTGATGTATTGATTATCGGCGCCGGGCTCTCGGGGCTGAGTGCTGCGGCGCTTTTGGCCAAAAGCGGCTTAAGCGTCCAAGTTCTGGAGCAGACCTATACACCCGGCGGCACCTGCGGGATCTTCAAACGCCAAGGGGTGACATTCGATCAGGGGTCGGCGATGCTCTATGGCTTCGGAGAAACTGGTTTCAATGCGCATCGTTTCCTCTTCAACTGTCTGGAGGAGCGCATCCAGATG
>CAZJTS010000079.1:8223-8529 GCA_964548975.1 uncultured Fastidiosipila sp. | reverse complement strand
GTGAGCAGGATGGAGATGCCGATGAGGGCAAGGCCGACCTGCCAGGGGAGGATGGCGCGGAGGTTCTCGATACCGGTGAGGTTTCTGACGATAGCGTTGATCGGCAAGGTCAAAAGGACGGCGATGCCGACACCGAGGAGGCCGGCGGCGAGGCCTTCGATTACGGTTTCGGCGCTGAAGACGTTGGAGATGTCGCGTTTTGAGGCGCCCATAGCGCGGAGGATACCGATTTCCTGGGTGCGTTCGAGCACTGAAATATATGTGATGATCCCGATCATGATGGAGGATACGATCAGCGAAATGGCG
>CAZJTS010000079.1:0-8213 GCA_964548975.1 uncultured Fastidiosipila sp. | reverse complement strand
ATGGCGACGAAGGCGATCAGTAAATACGAGATGCCGCTGATGATCGTGGTGATCGAGGACATGAGGAGAGCGACGTAGTCGGTGTAGACGATCTGGTCGGACTCCGAGGCGGCGGCGTTGTAGGCGGTGATGGTGTCGGTGATGCGGTCCTTGTCGCTGAAGCTGGCTGAATACAGGTAGATGGTTTCGGGGGTGTCGATGTCGACATCGCCGAGGAGATCCAGGTTTTCGGCGAGGGTGCTGTCGGAGACGACGGGAGGCATGAATTCGTCGTAGAGCTTGGCGCCTTGCTCGACGGTGAACTCGGCGTCATCGAACATGGTGGCTCGGGTGGCTTCGTCGACGCTGGCGAGGCGGACGAGAGCGGATTCCCGGAACTGCTCGAGGATGCGTTCGGTGATGGCTTCCCGGACGAAGCCGAAGAGAGTTTCGTCATCCATACCGGCGATGTAGTCGCGGACGGTGGCCTGGTCGACGGACATTTCGGTCGCGTAAACCTCGGTGACCTGTTGTTCGATTTCTTCGCGGGTCAGGTCGGCCATCTGCTCGTCGACGAGGCTCTCGAGTTCGGCGTCCGAAGGAACGCCGCTGATCCAGGTGTAGTACTCGGCTTTGGCCAAAGGACCCTTATCGGCGGCGAAGTCCAGGAAGGAGCTACTCTTCTCGTCGGCAGTGGGCTCGATGTAGTCCTCGGTGCGGAAGGGCAGGCCGTTAAAGACGTCGACGTCGGGTGCGTCCTTCTGGGTTTGCATGATTTCGCTGTCGGCGTTGCGGTCCATGATCCGCTGGGTGAGCGCCGTGGTGTAGCCGATCGCGCCACGGAGCATGTCGGCGGTGGCCTCAGGCGAGGGCTTGATGATGCCGGTGATGCGGAAGGGAATGCCGACGTCCTCGGCGTTATAGAGGTAGTCGACGCCGGCATCGGTGAGGGTGAGGTCGGTCCATTGTTGGAGTTCGGAGTTGTAGGAATAGATTTCCGAGGGGAGGACGAGCTTGTAGTCTTTGGCCAAAACTTCGTCAAACGACCAGGATTCGGGTTCCTGCTCCTCGATGGGTTCGCCGGCGGCGAATTTTTCCATCATCATTTCGAGTTCGGCGGGGTCCTTGAGACCGAGTGCGAAGAGGGCCATGTCGGACAGCTCATTGCGGCGGTTCAGGATGAGGACGACTTCGTCGTAGGCTTCGGGCCAGCTGCCATTCACGAGTTCGTACTGTTCGCGGAGTAGGGGGCTGATGACTTCGCCGTTTTTGCCGGCGATGAGTTCCTGGAAGTGATCGACCTGGCCGACCGGGGAAAAGCCGCTGGGGCCGGGGCCACCGGGACCGACGGAGTACTCTTCCAAGAGTTCTTCCAAATCCGACTTCATGATATTGCCCTCGGGATCGGTCGTGAAAATCGGCGGATCCAGATTGTAGGAATAGTGAATTGCGGAGGTGTAGGACTGGGTTTCAGTGTCGGTGTCCAGATGTTCCTTGAAGGGGGTGAGGTTGTTTTTGCTGCTCTCGACATTCGTGAAGGAGCTCATCATGCTGTAGAAAACGTCGCGGGAATAGACGCGGTCAGAAACCGGTTCGGTGTCGTCGGTATCGTCGACGCTCATCAGGTTTTGCAGAAGTTGTGTGGAATCGACGGCCTCCTCCTCGATCGTGATCGGGTAGGCGGCGAGGGTGTCTTCCTGGATTTTGTCGATGTAGACCTGAATGCCGTTACTCAGCGCGAAGATGAGGGCGATGCCGATGATACCGATTGAGCCGGCGAAGGCGGTGAGGACGGCGCGGCCTTTCTTCGTCGTAAGGTTTCGCAAAGACAGAAGGAAAGCTGTGCCGTAGTTCATTTTGGCGCGCCCGGCTTTGGCCTCTCGTTCAGCGAGGGGCTGGGGCTCGTAGGGGTCGGAGTCGGAGACGGTCAGGCCGTCGTGCATGCGGACGGTTCTTGTGGCGTAAGTTTCGGCCAAAGTCGGGTTATGCGTCACCATGATGACCAGCTTTTCCTCAGCGATTTCCTTGAGGATATCCATGATCTGGACGGAAGTTTCGCTGTCGAGGGCGCCGGTGGGCTCGTCGGCCAGGATGATGTCGGGATTGGTGATTAGGGCGCGGGCAATCGCGACGCGCTGCGACTGACCGCCCGAAATCTGATTGGGCTTTTTCTTCAGCTGATCACCTAGACCGACGCGTTCCAGGGCCTCGATCGCGCGGCGCCGGCGCTCCTGCTTGCTGATGCCGGAGATGGTCAGGGCGAGCTCTACATTGGCCAGCACCGTCTGATGCGGGATCAGGTAGTAGTTCTGGAAGACGAAACCGATCGAGTGATTCCTATAGGTATCCCAGTCTCTGTCTTTGTATTCCTTGGTCGAGCGGCCATTGATGATCAGGTCGCCCGTGGTGTACTGGTCCAGGCCGCCGATGATATTGAGGAGCGTCGTCTTCCCGCAGCCGGACGGTCCGAGAATGGCGACGAACTCCTGCTCACGGAAATTCAGGTTGATACCCTTCAGGGCTTGGACCGTGTGCTCGTGGAGCCGGTAGTCCTTAGTTATATTCTTTAATTGAAGCATTATCTCTATCCTTTTAAGCGCCGCAGATTAAGGTGGCCGGTCGGCGACGGCTTTCTCTATTCTATGTTTTATTCGGCCGGATAGCTATTAAATATGCACAGGATTGAGGCTGTAATAGGGTGAAATTTCACAATTTACAGGCTATTAATCAAATAAACATTTCGATATAATAACACTGATTAATCGCAAAGGAAGTAACAATATGCCTCACGTAGACCTCGACATGAGCACACTGGATAAAGCTTTACTGGCAGAGCTGGACAAATTCATCGACAGTACAGACCATCCGCAGGAAGACATCATCGCCATCTTACACAAGGCGCAGGATCTCTTCCTCTGGTTGCCGCCGGAACTGCAGCTATATATAGCCCGTCAAACGGATCTGCCGGCTGCGAAGATCAACGGTATCGTCTCTTTCTATTCCTATTTCTTAGAGGAGCCGAACGGCAAGTACACGATCAGTGTCTGTATGGGCACCGCGTGTTTCGTCAAGGGCGCACAGCCGATTCTGGATGAATTCCGTGCGCAACTGGGCATGAAGGCCGGTGACAAGATCACCGAGGACGGCCTCTTCACGATCGACGACGTGCGCTGTATCGGCGCTTGCGGTCTGGCCCCCGTCGTCCGGATCAACGATAAAATCTACGGCCATTTCAAAAAAGAACAAGTCACGGAAGTGATTAAACATTATCGGGAGTTGGAGGAAGCCTAATGACAGTACTGAAGACTTTAGACGATTTACAGCAGAGATATATCGAGCTGATGCCCACGCTGGCCAAACGTCAGGAATCGACCCACACCACAGAGACCAAGGGCCATAGAGAGCTGCTCGTCTGCGGCGGCACGGGTTGTCACTCATCTGAGAGTGAAGCGCTGATTGAGCATTTGGCCAAAGTCGTCGAAGAGAAGGGCATCGACGCCCGTGTGGTACAGGTCGGCTGTTTCGGCTTCTGCGCCCAGGGCCCGATCGTTCAGGTGATGCCGGACGATGTGTTCTACGTCAAGGTCGGCGTCGACGATGTCGAAGAGCTCGTGGAGACACATCTCATCGGCAACGAAGCGGTGGAACGACTCCTCTTCGAGGACCCGGACTCCGGCGATAAGCTGAAGGATCACGCGCAGATGGCTTTCTACGAGAAGCAGGAACGGATTGCGCTTCGCAATTGCGGTCTCATCGATCCCGAAAGCCTGGACGAAAGTCTGGCTGCCGGCGGTTATCTCGCGCTCGGGCAGGTGCTCACCACCATGACTCCCGAGATGGTTATCAAGGTCATGAAAGACTCAGGGCTCCGCGGCCGTGGCGGCGGTGGCTTCCCCACCGGTCTGAAATGGGACCTTTGCCGACGGAGTGCCGGCGATGAGAAATATGTTATTTGTAACGCCGACGAGGGCGACCCCGGTGCCTTCATGGACCGCAGTATCCTCGAAGGCGACCCTCACTCCATCGTTGAAGCCATGGCGATCGCCGGCTACGCGATGGGTGCCCACCAGGGACTGATTTATATTCGCGCGGAGTATCCTTTGGCCGTCAATCGGCTGCGCAAGGCTATGGACGAGGCCAAAGCCGCCGGCTTGCTGGGCAAGAACATCCTGGGTACGGGCTTCGACTTCGATCTCAGAATTATCCTGGGCGCGGGCGCGTTCGTCTGCGGCGAAGAAACCGCCCTCATCCATTCCTGCGAAGGGAACCGCGGTGAGCCGACGCGTAAGCCCCCCTTCCCCGCCGAATCCGGTTTCCGAGGCAAGCCCAGTAACGTGAATAACGTGGAAACTCTGGTCAATATCCCGATCATCATCCGCAAGGGCGCGGAGTGGTATGCCTCGAAGGGCACCGCGAGCTCGAAAGGGACGAAGGTCTTTGCTTTGGCCGGCACAGTGAATAATATCGGGCTGGTCGAAGTGCCCATGGGCACGACGCTGCGTGAGATCGTCTATGATATCGGCGGCGGCATTCCGAACGGGAAAGCCTTCAAAGCCGTTCAGACCGGCGGCCCGTCCGGCGGCGTTATCACGGAGAAGGATCTCGACACCCCGATCGACTATGAGAGCTTGATGAAGATTGGCTCCATGATGGGCTCCGGCGGTATGATCGTCATGGACGAGGATAACGACATGGTCGATATTGCGCGTTTCTATCTGGAATTCACGACCGCCGAATCCTGCGGGAAATGTACGCCCTGCCGTATCGGCACGATGCGCATTCTGGAGATGCTTGAGCAACTGCTCGCCCAGGAAGGCGATGAGGGTACGCTCGATAAGCTCGACCATCTCTGCCACACCATTCAGGACACAGCGCTCTGCGCGCTGGGCCAATCCGCCCCGAACCCGGTGCTGAGCACCATGAAGTACTTCCCTGAAGAATACCTGCGTTATGCCAGACGCGAGGTCAAGAAAACTTATTCCATCGATCCGGAGAAATGTATCGGCTGCACGAAGTGCGCGCGCAAATGCCCGGTCGAATGTATCTCAGGTAAAGTCCGCCAGCCCCACGTCATCGACGAAGAGGTCTGCATTGCCTGCGGTGTCTGCTTCAGCGTCTGCCCGGTCGATGCCGTGCTGAAACCTTAATCCGAGGAGGAAATTATGGATTTAAAGAATCTTATTCGAGTCACTATTAACGAAATACCTGTTCTGGTGCCGGCCGGCTCCACTATTTTGGAGGCCGCCGAACGCGCCGAGGTCTATATCCCGACCCTTTGCCACCTGAAGCTCGACGACTTCGGGATCAATAACCAGCCTTCGAGTTGCCGCGTCTGTATGGTCGAGGTCGACGGTCGGCCGCGCCTCTGCACCGCCTGCTCGGAGATGGCCACGGACGGCATGGTCGTCCGTACCAACAGCCAGCGTGCTCTGCGTGCTCGCCGCACCAATGTCGAGCTGCTCCTCTCCAACCACCCCCAGCTCTGCCTGACCTGCGCGAAGAACATGGACTGTGAGCTCCAGAAGCTGGCTCACGATATCGGCTGCCGAGAAATCACTTACAGCGGTAAGCACTCCCACCACGAAGACGATGAAACCTCCTTCTCCGTCGTGTCCCACCCCGACAAGTGCATCATGTGCCGCCGCTGCGAAACCATGTGTAACGACGTCCAGACTGTCGGCGTGCTCTCCGCTCTCGACCGCGGTTTCGACACGGTGGTCAGGACCGCCTTCCACCTCGACATGACCGACACCTCCTGCACGAAATGCGGCCAGTGTGTTGCGGTTTGCCCCACGGGTGCTTTGACCGAGACCAATTCCACACATAAAGTCTGGGCTGCCCTCCAGGATCCCTCCCGCCATGTCGTGGTCCAGGTCGCCCCCGCCGTCCGCGTCGCTCTCGGCGAAATGTTCGGCATGGCTCCAGGCACCATCACCACCGGTAAGATCTGCACCGCCCTCCGCAAACTCGGCTTCGATGCCGTGTTCGACACCGACTGGGCTGCCGACCTCACCATCATGGAAGAGGCCTCCGAGATCGTCCACCGCCTCTCCACTCCTGATTCGACCCTCCCCATCCTCACCTCCTGCTGCCCCGCCTGGGTCTACTTTGTCGAGACTCAGTTCCCCGACATGCTGGATATCCCCTCCACCTGTAAGTCCCCCCAGATCATGTTCGGTACGATGGCCAAAACCTACTACGCCGAGAAAAAAGGCATAGACCCTGCGGACATCACCGTCGTTTCCATCATGCCCTGCCTGGCCAAAAAAGCCGAAGTCCGCCGTCCCGAACTCAAGAACGAGGGCTTCCAGGATGTCGACCACGTCGTCACAACCCGCGAATTCGGCCACATGCTGATGGAAATCGGCATCGACCTCAACCAAATGACCGACGGCACCTTTGACACTCTCATGGGCGAATCCACCGGCGCCTCCATCATCTTCGGCACCACCGGCGGCGTCATCGAAGCCGCCCTCCGCACCGCCTATGAATGGCTCACCGGCGAGGAACTCCCCTCCGTCGAGCTCACCACCCTCCGCGGCTTCGACGGCATCCGCGAAGGCACCGTACGAGTCGGCGACCGCGACCTCCACATCGGCATGGCCCACGGCCTCGGCAACGCCCGCCGCCTCCTCGAAGGCATCCGCGACGGCGAGCTCCACTTCGACGCCATCGAAATCATGGCCTGCCCCGGCGGCTGCATCGGCGGCGGCGGCCAGCCCTACCACCACGGCAACATGGAGATCCTCCTCAAACGCCAGCAAGCCATCTACCGCGAAGACCGCGGCAAAACCGTCCGCAAATCCCACGAAAATGAAGAAGTCCTCAAGCTCTATCGCGAATACCTCGGCAAACCCTACAGCGAAAAAGCCCACGAACTCCTCCACACCACCTATACAGCTAAGCCTAGGATTTAAGGTTCAGGTTCTACGTAGGTTTCAAGCCCCCGCAGTTGAGCTGTGGGGGCTTGTTTGGTTTATATATCATGTTTTTGGTGGGCGTTTTTTTTAGTTGTGTGTTGATTAGGAGATGGCAGCACCTAGCTGCGCGTATTTTGGCCGCAATGAAGTGCGTACCTTATTACTTTGGTCATTATCTCGAGTTTTGTGTGGACTTGGTGAAGGGGTTCCACGCCGCGATAATCCTCACCACCCATCTTTAGAAAATCTGCCCAAAATAAAATTCGTACCATATTATACTGGTCATTCTTTCGAGTTTTGTATGGCCCTTCCCGACAACATCAAGCAGCCCGACCGCATGGGCCGGGCTGCTTGGCTTCTAGGGGCAAGTCGCCGCTATGGATCAGTTAGTTCCTGTCTTCTTTCTTCAACTTCAAGATGAGCAGGACAGCTCCGAGGAAAACAAGTCCAATGCCAAGATATATGGCTAGGCTGCTTTCACCCGTTGTAGGTACCTTCGGCGGATCCGTGGGCTCCGGTGTTGTTGTCGGAGTCGGAGTAGTCGTTGGCTCAGGAGTAGTAGTAGGTTCAGTCGGTTCCGGCGTCGTAGTAGGCTCCGGCTCAGTCGGCTCAGGCTCCGTCACCACAGGCGCTTCGTACACATTCGTGAACACTGCTGCCTCCGCCGCTTCGACCACCATATCGCCCATGCGATAGGTCACTTCCATCTCCAGCTGGTAGTCCACCAGTCGCACTTCAATCTCGACGGTATAGACCGACTCATCGTAGCGATAGTGCTCCGCGTCGCCGCGAACTTCAGAGATTTCGTACACGTAAGTGCCTTCCTCACTGAAGACCAGCTCACCGAACTGAGCGCTTCCGGCACCGAGAATCGACACCACCTGATCCTGATCGTCATCACTGTCATCAGGCATTGGGGCCATTTCGCTCACAGCTCTCAAACGGAAAGTGAACTCTGTATCGGATGGTGCACCTTCGCCGGTGACAACTTTGCGGACCGCTGGCGCGTAACGCACTTCCAGATCGGACAAAACATTGATGAAGAGGAACTCTTCAGGTGGATACTCGGCCGTCGCCGTCAGGGTGTGATCCCCATTGTCGACAACCATGACACGGATCTCGAAGAGCGCATCGTCATAGTTAACGTTCGGTGCTTCGGTATCCCGTTCGACGATGCGATACACATGTGTACCGACATCCGCTTCTGTATAGGTGATCGGCGCGAACTCAATCGAACCAATCGCATCATTTCGGCCACTGCTCACCAACATGTCACCCTCATAGACGTCGAAAATAAACTCTTCATTTTCCAGA
>CAZJTS010000078.1:0-8575 GCA_964548975.1 uncultured Fastidiosipila sp. | reverse complement strand
GCGAGATCACCGAACGGCAACGTCAGGTGGATGAACTGCGGTCGAGAGCCAGGCGTCTGCGCCTGGAAGCGGATAGCCTGCTGACCGAAGCCGATGTCCTTTTCGAAGAAGAAGCGATTGCCCAGCTCTTGCGTCAGAAGCCTGATCTGGAGATCGAGGAAAAGGGTATAGAAACCGAGGAAGGGCAAACGCCCGTAGACCGGGAAGCCGTCAAGCCGCTTCCTACGCCGCCTGAGGATTCGATGGGTTCAGCCGAGGAAGACAGATAAGCCGTTTCACCGGGCGATCCAAGCGGGCGGCAAAGAGATTGCAAAACTTTTTTAATTTCTTGCTTGTAAGACTGGAAATAAAAGTTATAATCAGCTATATTAGTTTTTGTAACTTAGTTGTAATAAAACTGTAATAATACATTGTGTTTCGAAAGGGGTTGTTCATTTTGGCAGAGGCAAAATCAAATCAACAGGTGTCATCTTCTCAGGATTTTGGCAGACAGGCAGTGATCAGAGTCGTCGGTGTGGGTGGAGGCGGCTGTAATGCTGTGAACCGCATGATTGAATCGGGCGTTAAAGGTGTAGACTTTATCGCCATCAATACCGATAACCAGGCGTTGGAGCGTTCGAAGGCGAATACACGTATTCGTATCGGTGAGAAGCTCACGAGAGGACTGGGTGCAGGTGCTGACCCGGATGTCGGTGCAAAAGCAGCGACCGAGAGCAGAGATGAGATATCCGGCCTGATTCGCGGGACAGATATGCTCTTCATCACCGCAGGCATGGGCGGCGGTACCGGCACAGGCGGTGCTCCGGTCATCGCTCAGATTGCTCAGGATATGGGTATCCTGACGGTCGGCGTCGTGACCAGACCCTTCCGCTTCGAAGGCGCGAAGAGAACCATCAACGCAGATAAGGGCGTCGATGAACTGGCCAAATACGTAGACTCTCTGATTATCGTACCGAACGATAAACTTCTGGATATCGCGGATGAAGACACGACAGTCGATCAGGCCTTCGCCATGGCTGATCACGTGCTCCGTTACGGTATTACCGGTATCTCCGACCTCGTCGCTGTCCCCGGCCTCATCAACCTCGATATGGCCGACGTACGCCGCGTTATGACTGACGCCGGTGTCTGCCATATGGGTATCGGCCGCGCCCAGGGTCCCGACCGTGTTGAAGATGCGATTGATGAAGCGATTCACAGCCCGCTGCTGGATACCAGCATCGACGGCGCTCGCCGGATCATCGTGAACTTCACAGGTTCCAATATGAAAATCCGTGAGGTCTCCGAAGCGGCAACGCTGGTGAGAGACTCCGCTTCTCCTACCGCCGATATTATTATCGGTGCCGTGATCGACGACAGTCTCGATGATGAGATCATGATTACCGTGATCGCTTCCGGTTTTGACGAAATCGAGCAGCTGGATACAGAAGAGACTGACAATGTCCTGACATCCACGCCGTTCCGCAAAGTCGGTTCGCAGACTCAGGCCCGTCAGGTCCAGTCCGACAGACCGTCCTTCATGGATGAGTACCAGCCTGAAACACCCCCGGTCCGTCAGCAGCCGCCGGTTCGCCAGAGCCAGCCCCAGTACGACGATTATGATCGTCAGGGCGGCTATGACTACCAGGAACAGGATCACCGCTATCGCGAGGAGCGCCAGCAGCCGGACTATAACCGCGATCAGAGAAGAAACTACGACCGCGAGGAGAGACCTTATAATCCGCCTCAGACACGGCCTGCCAATCCTTCGCGCTATCCGGAGAGTGAGCAGCGCAATACGCCGCCGAGAACTCCTCAGGGCAATCGTGAAGCACAGGATCCGGCCAAAGCCAAGAGCGGTCGCATTCTCCCCTGGCTCTTCAACGACAATGAAAAATAGGCTGAAGCATGAAATGCCCCTCCTGTAACCGAAATGATGATAAAGTTGTGGATTCCCGTCCTGCAGAGGACGGGGCCGCAATCAGGCGCCGCCGCGAATGTCTCGTGTGCGGCGCTCGTTTTACTACTTACGAGAAAGTGGAGCAGCCCTCCCTGATCGTGGTGAAGAAGGACGGCACCCGAGAACTCTTCGACCGCGATAAACTCATGGACGGGATCGTCAAGGCGTGTATGAAACGGCCTGTCAGTACGATTCAGATGGAGAATCTCGTCCGGCAGGTGGAGGATAAATGCCGCAATTCCTTAGAGCGTGAGATCTCCAGCCAGTACGTCGGGGAGCTCGTGATGGAAGGCCTCAAGGACCTCGATGATGTCGCCTATGTGCGCTTTGCGTCCGTCTACCGTCAGTTCAAGGACGTCAGTCAGTTTATGAATGAGCTGGAGGCGCTTTTGGCCACACACAAAGCGGAAGAAAGTCAGTCGTAATATATTGTTCGTTCACTGATTGGCCTTATTTGGTTCCCGAACTGTTCACGGAATATCTGCTAAAATGTTGCATGAACCTGCTATCTTGAATAGTTCGGGTTTTAGTTATGGAGGATTATCTATGGGAATGCGCAAAATTCTGGTAGTCGATGATGATCGGAATATCAGTGAACTTGTGAGCCTTTACTTTGCCAAAGAAGGCTATGAAGTGGAAACCTGCTTGAACGGTAACGATGCGATTCCCACGTTCCGGGAGTTTGAACCGGACCTGATGATCCTGGATCTTATGCTGCCCGGAATGGACGGCTATGATATCTGTCGTGAAATCCGCCGGGAATCCGAAGTGCCTATCATCATGCTGACCGCGAGGAGTGAGACTTTGGACAAAGTCGTCGGTCTCGAACTCGGCGCCGATGACTACGTGCAAAAGCCCTTCGAGCCGAAAGAGCTCGTGGCCCGCGTCAAGGCGGTCCTTCGCAGAACCGAGGCACCGAACAGCCAGCAGTCCGACATGCTGCCCGAAAGAGTGGAGTTTCCCGGGCTGGTCGTTGACAAGAGCCGCTATACGGTCGAGATCAACGGCGAGAATGTCGAGATGCCGCCCAAGGAATTGGAACTGCTCTTCTTCCTGGCCGCTCATCCGAACCGCGTTTACACCAGAGAACAGCTCCTGGGCAATGTCTGGGGTTATGACTTCTTCGGTGAATCGCGTACGGTGGATGTGCACGTCAAGCGCATCAGAGAGAAGATCGATCAGATCAATGCCGAGCTGCCCTGGTCAATCAAGACCGTCTGGGGTGTCGGCTACAAGTTTGAAATAGATTAAAGGGTAGGGATGAGTAAAGATCGACAATCCGTCGAGGCAGAATCTCAGATCAGCGCCCGGAAGTCCTCCGGGAAAATTCGGAGATATAATGTCCTGATCATGGTCACCATAGTGGTGGCCTTTTCTATCATGACTTTTGCGATCAGTAAGCTCCTTTATGACACCCGTCTGGAAGAGAAAATCCAGAACATGACCCGCGCCGCCGACACCATTCTGAACTATTCTCGCCTCGATGAGCAGTTCCTCTATATCGCCGGCCCTTCGGACCAGATTCGCCAGAACCTGGAGGTGACGGCTACGCTGACCGACTCGATCGTCTGGATCGTGAAGGACGACGGGGAGATGTTCTACAGCAGTGAGATTCCGCCGGCCGCCCGCAACAGCCTGGTTCAGGACGCTAACGGCAAGCGCTATCTGCCTGAAGATATCCGCGACCTGGAGCTGCCGACCGACGGATTCGAGTTCACGGGGGGTAATTTCCTCGGCGTTTTCCAGGACGGTTCCGGGAGCTGGTTGTCGGTGGTCAAGCCGGTGTACAACAATACCGGTCGCCTGATGGGCAGTGTGCAGATCCACAATCGCCTGTCGGTACTAGACGCGTCGGGCAGTAATATCCTGAACATTTTGCTTTTCGTCATATTGATCGCACTCCTCGTGGCGGTCTTTGTGGTCCGAGCTTTCACGGCCAAGCTCTCCCGCCCGATCCATTTATTGGCCAAAGCCGCGAACGAGGTGGCCAAAGGCGAGTACGGGACAAGAATTGATTTCCAGGACTTTCAGGACACCTATGTCGGAGTCGGGGAAGGTGAAGAAGAGATGCTGAATCTCATGCGTACCTTCAACCGTATGACCGAGCAGATCGAAAGTCAGCATCGGGAGCAGAGCGACTTCATCGCCAGTATCTCCCATGATCTGAGGACGCCCCTGACCTCAATCGGAGGTTTCGTGACGGCAATTCTGGACGGGACCATTCCGCCGGATCGCCAGGAAAAATATCTGCAGGTGGTCCAGGACGAGACACGCCGGCTCAGTGTCCTCGTCAGCGAAATGAATGATGCCATACTGCTCGATACCCAGAACTCGACCACTACAAATTTCACGGAATTCGACATCCATGAATTGATCCGTCGGGTGCTCCAGAATCTGGAAGTGCTTATCGATGAGAAAGCTATCAGTATCCAGGTGAACTTCGCCCAGACCGGTGAGGAGAAGATCCATGTCATAGGCGACGAGCAACAGATCGAGCGGGTGTTGTATAATTTAATTTCCAATGCGGTTAAGTTTGTGAATGAAGAAGGCATTATTGCCATCAGTGCCTGGAAGAAAAGCGCCGAACTCCTAAAGATAGAGATCGAGGACAACGGTCCCGGGATCGATCCCAAGGATCGCCCTTATGTCTTCGACCGTTTCTTCAAGAGCGATCGCTCGAGAACCAATCGCCAGGGGAGTGGCCTGGGACTCTATATCTGCAAGCGGATACTGGCATTACACGGCCAGCAGATCTTTGCTCTGGACAGTCAGATGGGCGGAGCAAAATTCGACTTTACACTGCCTTTGGCCTGAGGGGAGGCTTATGGACAGAAGACCTGTAGGAAAAAAACTCGCAGCAATCGTCGTTGAACGGCTGGATGAGGTCTACGGCAGACCGCCAACTACACTGGATGACAGGGAGGATCCCTGGCGTCTGCTGGTAGCAGCCATCCTGGCGGCGCAATGCACCGACGAACGGGTCAATCAGGTGACGCCGGCGCTGTGGAAGGCTTTCCCCGAACTGGACGACCTGGCGGAAGCCCTGCCCTCAGAAATTGAGCCCTATATCAAGAGCTGCGGCCTCTACCGGAATAAGGCGAAGAACATTCATCTCGCTGCGCGCTACCTCAGAGAGGAACATGACAGCGAGGTCCCCGGCAGCCTGGACGCACTGTTGAAAGTGCCGGGGGTCGGCCGCAAGATTGCGAATCTGCTCTTGGGGGATATTTTCGGTATCGAAGCCATCGTGGTGGACACGCACTGTGCCCGATTGGCGAACAGGATCGGCCTGACGAAGGAAACGACTCCGGCCAAAATCGAGCAGGATCTCATGCGCACCGTACCCGAATCCGAATGGACGAACTGGGGCCACCTCATGGTGACCCACGGGCGCGAGATCTGTATGGCCAGAAATCCGCAATGCCCTTCCTGCGTGCTGAACGATGTCTGCAAAGAAGGCCGCAAAATCATGCGAAGTTACGGAGCCTGAGCGTGGATAATAAAAGTGCTCAGCGTGACCATCCCGTGACCGATCTGCCGGGCATCTCGCAGAATCGGGCGAGGCAGCTCCAGAAGCTCCAGATCCGGAGTATCGGGGATCTGGCCGGGCATTTTCCCAGGCGCTATGAAGACTGGACCTCCATCCAGCCGATCGGGGAGTTGGAGGACGGCGCTGACGGCGTCTTCCTGGGGCAGGTCCAGAAAGTTCCCACGCTCTTTCGTAAGGGGAAGCGTAGCACTTTGCAAACTGTTTTGCGCGATACCTCCGACGCGATCAAAGGAGTCTGGTTCAATCAGCCCTATCTGCAAGATAAACTGAATCCCGGCGCGATCTACCTTTTCAGGGGACGTGTTAAACGTGAAGGGCGCACCTTCGCTGTTTATAATCCCGCCTTTGAACTCCAGGCGATTGATGCTTTTCCGGAGTTCGGCAGTCAGCCGGCGGAGGCACTGGCCCGGACTTTTGTGCGCCCGGTTTACCCGACCACTCAAGGCCTGGGACAGAATCTCCTGCGTACCTTCGTGGACAAGGCCCTGGCGGTCGTCCTGCCGGAGCTCGAGGAGACACTGCCCTCGATCCTGCGCAAAACCCATCAACTGCCGGACCGCAGCTGGGCCTGGGCGCAGATCCACCATCCGGACCACCTGGAGAACTACCGGCTCGCCAGGCGCCGTCTCGCCTTCGATGAATTACTCATGCTGCAGCTGGGCCTGAGGCTGAGTAAATCCGCCGGCCTCAAACGCCAGGCGGTGCCCCTGCCGCTGAAGGATAGCCCCGGGGTACAGAAAGGTCTGAAAGCCGCGCTCGAACAGCTGCCCTATCCTTTGACTGATGATCAGAAGAAGGCGACTGGGGATATTTTGCGCGATATGGGTAAGCCCGTCGCCATGAACCGCCTGCTCCAGGGAGATGTCGGCTCGGGCAAGACCGTCGTGGCTTTCCTGGCGATGCATGCTTGTGTATTGGCTGGTCGGCAAGCTGTGATGATGGCGCCGACCTCGATTTTGGCCAAACAACACGAAGAGAGCCTCTACCATCTCTTCGGGCAGATCCCTCGGGAGAGGATCGCCTGCCTGACCGGACGTCAGACGGCGGCGGAAAAACGCCGAATTTATCAACAGCTCAAGGACGGGGAAATCATGTACCTGATCGGCACCCATGCGGTGCTGCAAAAAGGTGTGGAGTTTCGCTCGCTCGGACTGGCGATCACAGACGAACAGCATCGTTTCGGCGTGAAGCAGCGCCTCAGCCTGATCGAGGAAGGCGATGCCCACGTCCTCGTCATGTCCGCGACCCCGATCCCGCGCACCCTCGGCCTGATCGTTTACGGCGACCTCGATGTCTCCATCATCCGTGAGAAACCGCCCGGGCGTAAGCCGGTGAGGACGTATACGGCAAAAACGAAGGATCTGCCCCGACTCCATGCCCTCATTCGGAAGACGGCAGCCCGGCACCTTCAGACCTACATTGTCTGTCCCATGGTCAATGAGAATGAGGACAACGACCTCCAGTCCGCGGTGGAGCTCTACGAACAGCTGCAGAATCAGGATCTGCCGGAGCTCCGCATCGGGCTGCTCCACGGCCAGATGAAAGAAAAAGACAAGCAGGAGATCATGGAGCAGTTTCTGGCTCGGGAGATTGATGTTCTGGTTTCGACCACCGTTATTGAAGTCGGGGTCGACAATCCCAATGCCACTCTGATGATTATCATGAATGCGGAGCGTTTCGGGCTGGCTCAGCTCCATCAGTTGCGAGGTCGTATCGGGCGCGGCAGCGATGAGTCGATCTGCGTGCTGCAGAGTGACGTCGGAGAGGGCCTGGCCCGAGAACGTTTGGTGACACTCTGCAAGAGTGAAGATGGCTTCGAAATTGCGGAAGCGGATCTGAAGCTGAGGGGGCCGGGCGACTTTTTCGGCACGCGGCAACACGGTCTGCCGGCTTTCCGGATGGCGAATCTCTACGAAGACCAGGAATTGCTCTCGCTCACGAACGAAGTGGCCGGCAACCTCCTCGCGCTGGATGAAGGCTTGAATCTGCCCATCCATGAAGCCTTGCGCGAGGAAGCACTGCGCTTCATGGCGCATCGGGAGGTCTGAGTATGCCGCGCGTGATCGCAGGGACTGCCCGGGGGCTGAAGCTCCGGACTTTGGCCGGAGAAATGACACGGCCGACCGCGGATCGGACGAAAGAGGCGATCTTCTCGAGCCTGGGCTACAGGGTGGAAGGCGCTCATGTGCTGGATCTCTGCGCGGGCTCGGGGCAACTGGGAATCGAGGCACTGAGCAGAGGTGCGGCCCGGGTTCACTTCGTTGACCAGGCCAACGCGGCCTGCCGGGTGATCCGCCAGAACCTGGAAACCACCCGTTTCACGGACCGGGCGGAGCTGAGCTGTCGGGATGTTCTGCAGGCTTTGAGACAATTACAAAAGGCGGGGCAAGTCTTCGATCTGGTCTTCTTCGACCCGCCGTATAAGGCATTAGCTGGTCTGCTACACCCGGTGAGCCGCGCCCTGGCGGAAGGCCTTCTCGCCCCGGATGGGCGCTTCATTGTGGAAGAATCCTCGAGGGATGTGTCAGACCCGGAGGGTGGGCCGCTCGTCTGTGTAAAACGTAGTACCTATGGCGCTGCAGCTGTGACGTTTTTTGCTCATTCGCCTTCGGATGCTGTGCTAGAATAGGAAGGATTGAAGAGCCTGGGCCACGAGTCGCCCGGCTTTTATAAGGAGCTTTCATAGATGACACAAGAGAGAAGAGATCAGTCTGAGGTCTATAATTCATTCGTCCTCGACAATCCTTTCGGCAGCTATTATCAAACGACAACTTACGCGAAAACACAGAAGCCCCTGGGGTTTACTGACTATTTTTATGTAGCCAATCAGGACAGCGCCGGTGCCATTGAAGCCGGCTGTTTAGCCTGGTTGAAAAAGATACCCAAGAGCCCTTTTCGCTACGCCTATGCCAGGATGGGTTTCGTTCTGGACTATGACCGTCCTGACTGGCGAAAAGTTCTGGAGAAACTGTGGTATGCCTTCCGGAAAGAATTGAAACGTCGCAGGGTCGTTTTCTTTCGTTTCGATCTGCCGGTGCCGGAAGACCGTCCAGATGTCTATTCCTGGTTTGCTGAGAAGCAAGCCG